>JBOGEW010000334.1:0-2728 GCA_050742075.1 Acidimicrobiia bacterium | reverse complement strand
CCAGGGTGATGCAATTGAGGCGGTCGATGAATGTCCGTCCATCCATCCGGTGGACTACCAAGCGGAGGCGACACCATGAAGATCAACGAGTTCCAAGGACAATTAATCACGGTTGAGCATGCCCAATACGACGCCGCCCGAGCCGTGTGGAACGGCGCCATCGACCGCTACCCCCGATTGATTGCCCGGTGCAAGACGGGCTCCGACGTAGCCGCCGCCGTGCGATTCGGCCGCCAACACGATCTGCAGATCGCGGTTCGGGGCGGGGGTCACAACGTGGCCGGCACCGCGGTGTGCGACAACGGGATTGTCGTCGACCTCTCGACGATGCGGGCTGTCCGGGTCGACGCACAGCTGCGTACAGCCCAGGTGCAGGGAGGCGCTCAGTGGAGCGACGTCGACCAACGAACGCAGGCCCAGGGGTTGGCCACCACCGGCGGCATCATCAGTCACACCGGTGTCGCCGGACTCACGCTTGGCGGTGGCATCGGCTGGCTCATGCGCAAGCACGGTCTCACGATCGACAATCTGCTCGCTGCCGATGTTGTGACCGCCGACGGCGAACTGCTACGAGTATCCGAAGACCGAGACTCCGACTTGTTCTGGGCGCTGCGTGGCGGGGGTGGCAATTTCGGTGTGGTCACGTCGTTCGAGTTCCAGCTCCATCCCCTCGGACCCGAGGTCTTGGCAGGCCCCATCCTGTGGGACGCCGACGACGCCGCCGACGTACTCAACTTCTACCGCGAGTTCGTGCGCCAAGCCCCCGATGGTCTCGGCACGGTCGTGAGATTCGGCACCGCGCCACCGCTCCCGGTCATCCCCGCAGCCCTGCATTGGCGGCCGGTGGTCATGGTGGGGACCTGCTACGCCGGGCCGGTTGAGGATGCTCTTGAGGTGCTTCGCCCTTTGCGCACATTCGGCAGCCCGCTCGTTGATCTGATAGCGCCCATGCCTTACGTGGCCTTCCAGAGCGCCCTCGACTCCACGGTCCTGCACGGGTGGAACTACTACTGGAAGTCGACGTACCTACCCGAGCTTGACGACGGTCTGATCGATGTCATAACTGAGAACGCGTTCGGATGGGCATCACCACGGTCGTACGCGGTGATGTTTCACCTGGGTGGCGCAGTCGACCGGGTGCCGGAAGCCGCCACCGCATTCGGGAATCGTCGGGCATCACACGCAATTACCCTCGACGCCGTGTGGCGCTCCGGCGAGGACCAGGCTGACCACGACATCGATTGGACCAGAGGCTTCTTTGCCGCCCTCGCCATATACCGCCAGGGCGTCTACGTCAACTTCCTCGGTGCCGACGAAGATCCTGATCGGGTCCGCGACGCTTATGCCCCTGCCGTTTACGATCGCCTGGTTCAGGTCAAAACGACATACGACCCGGAAAATGTCTTCCACCACAACCAGAACATCCGCCCCAACGTTCGGTCAGCGACTTAGCTTTTCGGCCAGCCAGCGGAAGGTGGCAGGGGCCCAGTGGTCGAAGTGCTTGAAAGCGCAGTGACCGTCGTCGGGATAAATGCGGGCTTCCTTGCCGGTGGCGGGGCCGGTCTCGAGCATGAAGTAGATGTTGCCGATCGGCGCCAGATGGTCGAGCTTGCCGTTGATCATCAGCACCGGCATGGTGATGTTGTCGAGGATCCCCTGCTCGGACAGAGCCCAGCGGGAGAACTCGGCCCGCTCCTGATCAACTGAGGTCGGAGGAAACGAGGGAGGATCGTCAGGCGCTCCGAAGCGCCACTCGGCCCGCTCGTTCCGGACCCGGACGAACTCCTCGAGCTCCTCGTCACCCATGACATAACCGAACGGGTGGCCGGCGCTGGCCACCACCGCTTGGAGCTTGCCGGGCGCCATCCCGGCCAACTGCAACACCGAGTAACCGCCCCGGCTGATCCCGAACGCTCCGATGCGCTTGCCATCCACCTCGGGCCGCCCGGCGAGATAGTCGACGGCGGCCTCCCAGGCGCTCACCGATTCCGGCGCCCAGGGGAAGGGGTTCTCGCCGGTCCCGGGCCCGTCCATGACCAAGGCGGCCAGGCCATTGTCGATACACATGTCCTGCGCCCAGCCCCGATCCTCTTTGAAGACGTCGGCGCCGCACATGACGAGGACCGCGGGCACCGGAGCACTGGCATGAGGCGCTCGAAAGTGGGCCCGAATCGTTTTGCCCTGATGGGCGAACTCGACGATCTCGACCGGAGGGTCGAGATGGGCACAGGCCTTCCGGTAGGCGCGGGCGCAGTCGTCGCTGATGCGCCGCTTGACCTCCGACACCTCGCCGGGGAAACGGCCGATGGCGTAGTAGGTCTTGGCCTGGAGGTAGGCGCGCCTCGACGCCTCGAAGTCACCGGCCTCCTCCATCCGATCCCCCTCGGCTTCGTGCCGGCGACCGAGCTCTTCCCATAATGGAACCCACTTGTCCTCGGTCGTGCCCTCCAGGCGGGCGACGGCCCCCTCAAGTTCGGAGATGTCGTCGATCATCGAATACCAGCGGCGATAGAAGCCACCGTGGACGATGACAAATGGGTCCTCGTTGGGGGCGAAGCCGAGCTCGAGCGTCATAGCAACCTCCTCATCTGAGACATCACCCTGAGACCACTTCGTCGATGGTGGTCCCGAGGTCGTCGAGGATGACGATCGCCGCATTCCTCCCGGGGCCTCCCGTAATCGAACCACCGGGGTGGGTGGTCGCTCCGGTCTGATAGAGGCCCTGGAT
>JBOGEW010000333.1:0-6176 GCA_050742075.1 Acidimicrobiia bacterium | reverse complement strand
ACATGCTGGTGAGGAGCGTCAGGAAAATCGGATTGGGACCGGGCTCTTGTGGCACCTCGACGGGACCCTCGGAGGTTTCGATCACTTGCGGCGTCGTCAGGTCGTCACCAGTGGTGATCTCAAGGGGGACCGCGGCATAGCCATAAGTGAAGGTCTCGTTCGATCCGGCGCCCTGAAGGAAAAGGAAGACCAGCGCGTTCAGGGCGATAAAGACAATCGTGACCAGGCCAAGGCCCTTCCCCGGAACACGGTCATCACCCGTAGGAAACACACGAACCTCCTTCGATTAGCGCGGTTACACCGTACTGCGCGGATTTTTCGCACCCCCAGGTCAAGAAGATCCGCGCAGAACTAGGAGCGAAGATCGAGACCTCGAGTTGGTAGATACCATCAGAAGGTTGTGGCCGCCACCCAGCCCGCCTGCCTGATCATCGCCGACATCTCCGGGTACACGAGCTATCTCGCGGGAGTCGAATTGGATCACGCTCAGGACATCCTGGCCGACCTGATGAACACCGTCGTGAAGGGATTGCGTCCTTCGTTCAAGCTTTCGAAGCTCGAGGGCGACGCCGCCTTCGCCTACGCCATCACTAACGAGGTGGATGGATCGATGCTGCTCGACACCGCGGAAACGTGTTACTTCACCTTTCGCAATCGACTGCTTTCGATCCGACAAGCCACCACCTGCGAATGTAATGCCTGCTCTTTGATCCCGACGCTGAACCTAAAGATCGTGGCCCATCACGGTCAGGTGGCAACCCAGAGGATTGCCGGACGTTCCGAGCTGGTTGGTAGCGATGTCATCGTCATCCACCGGCTCCTCAAGAACTCCATCTCCGAGCCGGCGTATCTGTTCATCACAGACTCCTGTATGGCCAAAACGGAGCTGGAACCAACCCAGCTCGGGTTCCGACGCCACATCGAGGAATTTGAACACGTCGGGGAGGTTGGCGGTTGGATCGCAGACCTGGAAGCCGCCTGGAGCGCCCATCGAGCAAGGAAACAGGTCTATGTCAGCGAGGCTGAATCAGCTTTGACACTGTCGGGGTTCGTTCCCGCTCCGCCCGAGTTGGTGTGGGAGTTCATCTCTTCCCCGCTTCTCCGACCGAAGTGGTCGACGGGCATCAGTCGCATCGATCAACTAGATCCCAGCGGGCGCCGCCGAGCCGGAACCCTCAACCATTGCATGCATGGCGAGGATGTCATTCTCCAGGAGTTTCTGGATTGGCGGCCACCGCGCTATTACACGTCAAGAGTGACGATGCCGGGAGGCATGAAGGTCGTCTCCACGCATGAGGTCGAACCGGCTGAGGGCGGATCGATAGTTCACGACCGCTTTCTCAGGCCGAAAGGCAAGTCGTCGGCTCTTATGTTCGAGATGTTCCAAGAGATGTTCAGCGCGGATTTCCCCGCCGAAATCGCCCGCCTGGTTGAAGTGGTCACGGAGTCCACGACCAGGTCATCAACTGAACCCGAACCCGACCTGCCGGTGCCAGATGAATCGAAACGACTGGCTACCTCGGTGGTGAACTAGTGACTCCAAGCGACTGCGGCCACGGCAACGGGGGCATCCACCCCTTTTAGAGACGCCTCCCGCTCCTGCTCGAAGCGAACGTCGCCCGCCGCCTGCAGAGTTTCCGTCGTTGCCACGATCTCACCGCCATGAGCTAACGCCGCTACCCGAGAGGCGATGTGCACTCCTTGGCCGCTGTAGTTGTCGTTGTGGCGAGTGGCATCCGCCGAGTGGAGGCCGATTCGCACGGATAACGCAAATCCCGTCATCTGTCGATGCTCGGCCAGTGCTCTCTGCACGGCAATGGCGCAATCGATGGCCTCAGTCGAAGAATCGAAGGCGACAAAGAACCCGTCCCCCGTATGGCTCACGACCTCGCCCCGGTAGCGGAGGATGAGACGGCGCAGGGTTTCGTCGTGCCAGGCGAGCAACTGCTCCCACTCTTGACTGCGAAGAAGACCTGTCAGGTTGGTCGAGTTCTCTATATCAGTGAACATGAAAGTCTTCCGAACCTCTTCGGCCTCACCGCGGCGAGATGCGGCTGCAGAAATGAGGCGCTCGGTAGCGGCGAGGTCGTGTCGAGCACCAAGCTCAGCGAAGGCCTTGCGGGCGGATTCGAGTTCAAGATTGGCTCCGTCGTGATCTCCAACTGCGCGAAGAGCCGAAGCGAGCAAGACCCGATCGGCCGCTACTTCGTAAGGGGCCTTGACTTCCCGCCAACTCTTGATCGCCGATCGCAGCCGGCGATTGGCCTCGGGGGCATCGCCCTCTGCCAGGAGGATCCGTCCCCATGCCTCGTTCGCGGCGGCTCGTAAGGCTGGCGACTCCCGAGTCGCCACGAGACTGCTGAACTCCTCGGCCGCGTTGCGGGCGTTGGTTAGATCGCCCGCCGCTGCCAGGATCTCGACCTGCGCTGGCAAAAGCCGCGACCGAGCCAATTGATCCCAGGTTTCATCGGTCACGGCGCCGTTGATCGATTGGACCGCAGCTTGCGTCTTTCCCTGTGCCAGCCGAATCAAAGCAAGCGCTGGATATGGGGTGTGGCCAAGATCGTGGGCCCGTTGCAGCACGACTTCGGCGCCGGAGAGGTCGCCTCGCCGCCGCTTGATCTCACCAAGGGCATAGAAGCCATCCGCCATTGGTGGTATCGCTTCGTAGGCCTTGAGTTCTTCTGTCGCCTTTTCCAGTTCTGCCTCGGCCCGCTCCCAACCTCCATGCAGGGCGACCACTTCGGCCCGGTGAATCCGGCAGATGCCGGGAAAGCCTGAAACCGCCTGCGATTCACACCATCGCTCGGTTTCCGCGGTCCACTCGCTGGCTCGCTGATAGTCGGTGAGATCGCGGCAGGCGGAGATAATCACGCAATAAGTGACGCCTGCGTTGAATGGAGTGAGATCGCCGCTGACCGCGGCCGCCGCCGCCTCCTCCAAATCGGCAAACCCCTCGGCGGTCGCACCCTGGGCAATGCGGATGCGCCCCAGCAAGGTCAACGCCTCGGCCCGCAGGTCGGCGTTACCGAACTTCGCGGCGATGGCCACTGCTCGCCCAGCGAGCTGCATCGCCGCCTCCGGCTCCCCGCGGGCGTGGGCCAGGTAGCCGAGAACGAGCTGCTGATAGCCGTGGGCATATCCCTCGGGCTCGTTGTGGAGTAGCTGGTCCCCCTTGCGGAGCCAGGCCGCGGCGATCGAATTCTTGCCCCGTAGACCGAATTGGGTGGCGAGCTGGAAAGCCAAATATGCGGCCCGCACCTTGTCGCGTGCCGCGACTTGGGAGTGAAAGGCCTTCTCGGTCAGGGTAAGCGACTCGGCGCCCCTGCCCGAGAACCACGCTACCCCGGCCAATGTCTCAAGGTCTGGGGGACTCAAACCGGTTGTGTCCTCGACCTGAGTGAAGAGGTCGAATGCTTGATTCCAGTCCCGTCGATCGAGTGCCGCTCGCGCGTCGGCGAGGAGGTCGGGGCTGGCGGTGTCAGTCGTCACGATCGGCGGAGTCCACGGCTGATCAGTTTGCCACCCACTCATCGTTCTGTGGGCCACAACTGTCGTTTTACGACGGCTACAACCCAGAGTTCGCTACCTACTAGGCGCGATTAACCCATCAACGATCTCTGACGGCCGCGCTCCGATAAGGGGCGGCTTGCTGGGCGTGGGTGGTATCGACGAAGACGTCGTAACGCTCGGCCTCGAGCGTACGAACGCTCGAAAAATCACGCATGCCGCCTGTGGCCGAGTGGGCGATGAAGCCGAACAGAGCGCCCCAAAGGGCGCCGAGGGCGGCACTGATCAACATCGCCCAAAGCCAGAACGGACCCACGGCGAAAATACCGAAGAGCAAACCGATCAAGAGTCCCAGCCAGGCACCACTGGCAGCTCCCGCCAGGGCCGCCCTCCCCTTGGTGAGACGTCCCGTCACTTGCTCGATCGACCGCACACCCTGTCCAACGATTCTCACGCGCTCGACCGGGAATCCCTCGTCTGACATACGGTCAACCAGCCGTTGAGCCTCGGCATAGGTGGCGAAACTCGCCAGTCGCTCTTGCTCAGCGGCGCCTCCTGGCGATGCCATAGCCGTCATCTATTTGCCTCCATCGACACCTGATTCGCGATCTACCCGGACCGATGAGGCACTAAACGGGCCGGGCGGCCGAAGGGTGAGTCCTAATAGGCGGAGAGTGGTAGCGTCGGCCGATGACTCCGCACCTCCGCCCGGTCGAGCGGCGCATCCTGGCCCTACGCGCTGAAGGGGTAGCGGTGGACGAGATTGCCCGCCGCTTCCGCCGGAGCCCCCAACATGTCGAGCGGGTGCTGTCTTGGACCCAGATCCCCCGGGAGTCAGAACCCGATCGGCCGGATGGGCTCCGGCCGATCGAACGGCGAGTATTGGCGATGCGGGGCGAGGGTCTCAGCTACGACGAAATCGGGAGGCGTTTCAACCGCGGTCCCGACCACATTCGCCGGGTCGAGAGGTATGCCGGTTTCCGAACCGAGCTGGCCTAGTTAGGTCCGACCCCGCCAACCGCTCGTTGCCATGTCGACACGTCGCGACTGGCGCCAGTCGGCTCCATCCCGGCTGTCGACTCCGGCGATAGCGGCTGCAAATCCGAGCAGGACGATCAAAGAGAGTACGACTAAAAGTTCCATAGGTGTCATTGTGCGGTACCAAACGCTTTACGTCTAGCGAATAATTCTTAAGCGAATGTGTAGCTATACTTCACGATCATGCTCGACCTGAAACGACTCCGCTTTCTCCGCGAAGTGGCCGAAAGGGGCACGATTTCAGCTGCCGCCGAAGCCCTCGCTTACACCCCCTCCGCCGTGTCCCAGCAGATCGCCATCCTCGAGGAGGAGTTGCATACCCCCCTCCTCGAACGCCAGGGGCGCAATGTCGTCCTGACTCCGGCGGGCAAGGTCTTGGTCTCTCACTCCCAGGCCGTCTTCGACGCCGTCGAACGAGCGACCACCGCGGTCTCGGAGGCGTCGGGAGAGGTCGCCGGTCGAGTGGTCGTCGGCGCTCTGCAAAGCGTTATGGCCACCCTGCTCCCCGAAACCATCAGGACGATGTCGATCGATCATCCCCGGGTGGATCTTCATATGACCGAACTCGGACATGTCGACGCCACCCGCGAACTGCGGCTGGGAGGGCTGGACGTGGCGGTTGATCAGGCCTATACCCACGTATCCAACCGCGCCCATCGTGGCCTCACCCAACACAAGGTGCTGGAGGAGCCGCTTTACCTCGTGGTGCCGAAGGACTCGCCGGTGAAGAAGCTGGCCGATGCCGCCGAATGGCCTTGGGTGGCGGCGTCCCTTGAATCATGTGACTGTGGCCGGGCGGTGCGACACATCAGCCGGTCAGCAGGCTTCGAACCCGATGTGCGCTTTGAAACCGACGATTACGGAGTCACCCTCGAACTCCTGACCTCGATCAATGCGGTGTCGATACTTCCGGCATTGACTCTGACCCGGATGCCGCCCACCTTGCGTCGCATCCCGATCGCCGGCGTGCGCAGGCGAATCGTGGCGCTGACCCGCCCGGCCGGCGATCATCGCCCGGCGGTGGCAGCCTTTATCGAGCACTTGCAAAAGGCGGCCAGCGAACTTCTGCCCATCGTCACCGCCGCGTGATCCTCGAGCGGTCAGCGTGAGCGAGTTGACGATAAGGGCAATGGAGGCCGACGACTGGCCACAGGTCGAAAGCATCTATCAATCTGGCATCGACTCGGGTCAGGCCACTTTCGAAACCGCCCCACCCACCTGGGAGTCGTGGAACGCAATCAATCTGCCTGATCTCCGACTAGTCGCGGTCCTCGATCGACTGGTCGGGTGGGCAGCAGCCAAACGCGTTTCCAGCCGATCTTGCTATCGCGGGGTCATCGAGCACAGCATCTATGTGGATCCGGGTTCTTCCCGGCGGGGTATTGGCCGGCAGCTTTTGGATGCCCTGATCGAGCAGAGCGAGAGTCTCGGCTACTGGACCATCCAAACTGCCATCTTTCCCGAGAACGTGGCCAGCATCGCCCTCCACAAGAAGGTCGGTTTTCGAACTGTCGGTACCCAGGAACTGCTGGGCGAAGCGGACGGAGTCTGGCGCGACGTTGTGGTGATGGAGCGTCGCAGCCCTTCGGTCGGTCGCTGATTCCTGCGTAGATTTGGCCACAAATATG
>JBOGEW010000332.1:0-3878 GCA_050742075.1 Acidimicrobiia bacterium | reverse complement strand
GGACAGAAGTGGTCGACCGTCGGCGGGTTGCAGCCGCGGGTGATCCCTCGCTCGGCGATGAACTCGATGCTCGGCTCGTAAGGATTGCCGTTGTCGTCGACAAAGCGTTCAGCCACGCTGGCGCCGGTCACAGTCAATTGGAAACCATCTCCATGGCGGGCATCGACGCTGATGCTGACATTGCGGATCGAGAAGTTGGAACCGATCCCGTGGACGTGTGCCGTCCCGGCGGGGTCGGCTATCGCCGGGACTTGCATTGTGCGCCGGTCCGCTCCCACGCATTGGCCTCCAAACTGAAAATCGCAGGCGGAAGGGCTCTGATCAATCCTGTACACCTCCACCCCTTCGGCGGGAAGTCCGGCGTCGGCCCCCGTTCGAAGACGGACCCCGATCGTCTCGTACACCCCCCGCACGTCGGTGGGCAGAACGATCATTTGCAAACCGGTGCTCGCGCTCAGCGTGTACGAGAACGAACCCCCGCGGTGAAAGATCAGTTCGCTGGGAGCGAGCCAACCGCTCGCGTAGCGATTGACACCGATGGTTCCGATGTTGAGTAACTCACTGTCTCCGCCGCTCATCACGTCCATCGGGTTGTCGTACTCGTAAACAATGTTGCCCTCGAAGTCGACCAACCCCCCGAAGGAGTGCGGCCAGAAGAGTGCATGCCCGATCTCGTGAGCTACGGTACGAAGGGCCGGGGCGACTCCACCGACCGTGGCCGCCGTGGATCCTCCTACCACCGCCAGGCGGGCGTTCTGCGGATAGGTGGTCGCGCACAATGCCCCAGGAAAACACGGCACCCCGCCGGTGGCATAGCCGCCGGTGTAGTCGGCGTCGACCACGATGATTGCCCCCTCGAAACCACCGCTACTTCCGTTGCGGACCAACGACTCGCACTCGGACTGGAAGCGGAATGGCTGATCGGGCCAGTTCGACGGCTGCGATGCCACCACCCGTCCGGCGGCCATGAATCGGGGCGAGTAGGCACCGCCCGAAATGGCCTCGAAGTAGGGTCGAATCGAAGAGTCGAAAAGCGTCGCCACCGCCTCCGGGGTCATGGCCACCGTCCCGTCAGGCACATCGCAGACCCAGACCTCCCAGTTATCCGCCCCGCTCGAGTAGGTACGGGTTTCATCTCGGTAGGCGATGAGGTCGATTGGATCCGATTGATAGGGATCGGTGGTCTGGGCATGAGCTGGCAGCGCCAGCACAAAGCAGACGACGACGCCGATACCTATTCGAAGATTACGAGTCGATGCTTCCCGCATCGGCCCCCCTTTAGGAATACATCTCCTCGATGTCGCTCCGGTACTTATCGAGGACGACATTGCGCTTGAGCTTCAGTGATGGGGTGATCTCCCCTGAATCGGGTGACCAGATGTCGGGCACGATGGTGAACTTCTTCACCTGCTCCACCCTCGCTGCCTCCTGGTTGGCCGAGTCCATCGCTGTTTGCAGCTCGGTCCGTACTTCCGGCAACCGGCTGAAGGACGCCAGGTCGGCGAAGATGATGTCGTTCTTCGCCGCCCACAGCGGAGCTTCTTCGGGGTCGAGGGCAAGGATCATTGACAAGAATGGTTTGCTGTCACCGACCATGCAGGCCTGCGCCACCAGAGGATGGTTTTTCAACGCCGTCTCGAGCTTGGCGGGGGCGATGTTCTTTCCAGCGGCATTGATGATGATGTCCTTCTTCCGCCCGACGATGTGGAGATAGCCGTCCTCGTCGATGCGTCCCAGGTCTCCGGAGTGAATGAAGCCCTCCGAATCGAAGGTTTCGGCGGTCTCTTCTGGCATCTCGTAGTAGCCGCCGGTGACAACGCCTCCCCGCATCAGGATCTCGCCGTCCTCCGCTAGCACGATCTCGACTCCGGGGAGGGGGCGTCCCACGCTCCCGATCCGTTCCTGTCCGGGTACGTTGCTGGTCGCCGGCCCCGTCGACTCGCTCATGCCGTAGAGCTCGAACAGCGGAACCCCGATCCCGCGGAAAAAATAGATGAGGTCGGGGGAGATCGGAGCTGCGGCCGTAATCGCCACTTCGAGACCGTCCATCCCCAGACCGTGACGAACCTTCGAGTAGATCAAACGCTCGAAGAGCACGTGCTTCAGCCGATCGACCAAGCCGATCGATTTTCCGCTCTGAACCTTCCGCACCAACTCGGAGCCATGGGCAGCCGCGCTGCGGATCAACTTCTCCCGCTTGGGGTCCTCGGCAAAGCGCGCTTGGAGCCGGTTGTGAAACTTCTCCCAGACGCGGGGTACGGCGACGAAGATCGTGGGTCGCGCCTTCTGCACATATTCGAGAACCATCCCGATATCGGGGCAGTACCAGACCTCGCCAGCCAGGTAGACCCCGAGGTAGTGGGTCGACATTCGCTCGGCGATGTGGGCCAGGGGTAGATAGGAAACCATGCGCGGGTTCTCGCTGGGGTCGACGGCCCGACGCAGACACTCGGCGGTCCAGACGACGTTGCGATGGCTGATCATGACTCCTTTGGGAACGCCGGTCGTACCCGAGGTGTAGATCAGGGTGGCGAGACCATCGGGCCGGGCGGCCCCGGCCGAGCGGGCGACTAATTCCGGATCGGAAGCCAGCGCCGCCCGGCCCTTCTCGAGCAAGTCCTCCCAGGAGAGCACCCACTCCGAGGTTTCGTAGTTCTCGGCTCCCTCCATCAAGACCACGTATCGGAGCGCGGGCAGATCCGAGCGGATCGCCTCCCACCTCTTCATGAAGCCGAGATCCTCGAGAATCGCCACTTTCGCCCCACAATTAGCGGCCACGTATTTGATCTGGTTTTGCGCCAGGGTCGAGTAGATAGTGACGCCAGCGGCGCTGGCGTGGATGGCGGCGAGATCCGCAATCACGTGCTCGGGCCGGTTTCCGGCCATGATGGCCACGAAGTCGTCGGGCTTGATCCCGAGCGAGAGGAGCCCGGCTGCGGCCTCATGCACGACGTTGCGATATTGCTTCCACGTCAAGTGCCGCCAGAGGTCGCCTTCCTTCCAATGGATGGCTGCCTTGTCGCCATAGGTCTCGGCGTTTCGGTCGAACAGGGTGATAAGGGTTTTGCCTCCGACCTCGGCGTCGATGGCGGCAGCTTCGGCGGCGGTGTTTCTCGGACCCATCAATCCTCCGTGGCGACTCGGTGCCGAAGGAGCATACCGACGGAGGCCTCGTCGTAGCCAAGTTCGGCGAGCACGGCGCGGGTGTCGGAGCCGGGCTTGACGGGCGGCCGGGGTCGTTCGAGCGGAGTATGGGAGAAGCGAGGGGCAGGGGAAGCCTGGGCGACCCCCTCCACCTCGATCATGACCTCTCGACTATGGAGATGGGAATCGCTCGCTGCCTCCGACCACGTCCGCACCGGACTGAGGCAGGCATCGGTCGTGGCGAATTCGTCTTCCCAATGGTCCATGGTCTTGGTCGCCAGCACGTCACCGATGGCCTTGGCGAGGAGCGGCCACCCCGAACGGTCGTATTGAGCGGGAAGAAGTGCTTCGTCGAGACCGAGGCCCCTAAGCAACTCGCTGAAGAATTGCGGCTCGAGGGCGCCCACCGCCACTTCCCGGCCGTCAGCGGTGGGATAGGTTCGATAGAAAGGAGCACCGCCGTCGAGCAGGTTGTCTTGTCGCCGCTCGCCCCAAGATCCGCTCGCAATAGCACCGTGGATCAGCGAGGCAAGAAGCGCTACGCCGTCGACCATCGCGGCATCGACTACCTGACCGGGCGACCCTCGGTGGACAGCCGCCAATGCGCTCAACACTCCCACCAGGAGCAGCATCGCTCCCCCGCCATAGTCCCCGATCAAGTTGAGGGGCGGAACCGAATGTTCCGCCGGACCGATGGCCGCCAGCACTCCGGTGAGGGAGAGATAGTTGAGGTC
>JBOGEW010000331.1:0-4450 GCA_050742075.1 Acidimicrobiia bacterium | reverse complement strand
ACTCGGCGTGGGTCAGCGGACTGGCTCCGCCCGAACTGACCGGGGCCGGTGATCTTCGGCCGGTGCTTGAGCGTTCCCTCGCCGGCTTCGCCCCGAGCCGGGACGAGGTAGAAGCTCTATTCGGGGCTCGAGGGGACCAGGTCGATGCCATTGCCTACGTCGCCGACGAACTGCGTCGGCTTGAGGTGGGGGAGACAGTCACCTATGTGATTAATCGCAATATCAACTACACCAACCAGTGCTATTTCCGCTGCGGGTTCTGCGCGTTCTCCAAGGGCCCTCGCAGCCTCAACCTGCGCGAGGAGCCCTACCTGATCCCCCTCGAGGGAATTGTCGGACTAGCGGTCGAAGCCTGGGAGCGAGGAGCTACCGAGGTCACCCTCCAGGGAGGAATCCATCCCCAGTTCACTGGGGATTTCTACGCCGAGGTGGTTGAGGGCATCAAAGCTCGTCTCCCGGATATGCACATCCACGGCTTCACCCCGCTCGAGATCTGGCAGGGGGCCGAGACCCTCGGAGTCCCGGTCCGAAGCTTCCTCAGGAGGTTGCACGCTGCCGGTCTAGGCAGCTTGCCGGGAACCGCCGCCGAGGTGCTCGACGACTCGGTCCGTCGCTTCTTATGTCCCGACAAGATCCGCACCGCCCAGTGGGCGGAGGTGATGATCACCGCTCACGAACTGGGGCTGCGGGCCACTGCCACCCTCATGTTCGGCCACATCGATCACCCCGGCGCCTGGGCAAATCATCTCGAAGTGATTCGCCACATTCAACGCCGGACCGGCGGCTTCACGGAGTTTGTTCCGCTCCCATTCGTTCATATGGGCGCACCAATCTTCCTCCGCGGTCAATCCCGGCCTGGTCCCACGTGGGACGAAGTGGTGCTGGTTCATGCCGTCTCCCGCATCGCTTTTGCCGGGCTGATTCCCAACATTCAGGCCTCATGGGTAAAGCTCGGACTCGATGGCGGCGCCCGCTTGCTGGACGCCGGCTGCAACGACCTTGGTGGAACCCTGATGGGTGAGATCATCACCCGGTCGGCGGGGGCGGCTCATGGGCAGGAGGTGACCCCGGAAGAGTTCGTTCAAGCGATCAGGTCAGTCGGTCGCCACCCGGCTCGCCGGAGTACCACATATCAGATCCTGGAAGAAGCGGAAGTCGATTAGGCGTAGAGGAACGGATAGCCGGGACGTCCGCTTTCCAACCAGTCTTGTAGGGCATCGGCGGTGGAAACGTCGGTCCCCCTGGTGCTGGCGAGGTGATAGCGATGATTGAGAACGTCGCAATAAGCCTGAATGGGATCTGATACCCCGGAAAGGGCTGCCAGTGTCGACATCATTGGTTCAAACTCGGTCGCCCGCCAGCGAATCGCCAGGGTCGCCTTGGCGGCGGTGCCGTCTGAGTGTCGGGCCGAGAAATAGTGGACGTCGGCGAGGATCGCCTTCGCCTGATTTTCCAGGGCGTCGATCCCGGTTAGCGCCTTGAGGCGGTTGGCATGGAAATTGCGGTTTCCGACCCTGACCTTGATGATCATCTCCGAGGTGTCGTCGAGTGAGGGGAGAAGGTCGACCTCTTCGACGTCGAAGCCGAGGCGGTTCAACCGCTCAACCCTTTCCGTGACCCGATATCGCTCTCCGACTCCGATCTTGACAGTCTGCCCTAGCTCCGCCCAGAGGTTCTCATAGCGCTCAGCAATGTCGTAGCCAAGTTCCATGTCGGCCTGATCAAGGTCGACGCCAGCCTCGGCGGCGATGTCGGCCATCCCTCCGGCAACGTTCTCCACCATGATCTCGAGGTCCTCGGTCCTCTGTCCGTCCGTGAGGTTTTGGTCGTACATGCGAGCGGTTTCCGCGTCGACCATGATCGTTTCGATCGCCTCGGCGTCGAATCGGTAGAGCACGTTGGAGAGGCTGCAGTCACCCCAGAAACAACCCGCTAAGTGCAACTCGACGAGAAGCCCGGCAAACGCATCGAGCAACTGACTGCGACGGGCCCCGAATCCGGGGCCGGCAAGCATCTCGCGATAGGAAAAGGAAAACGGCTCGTAAGCGGTGATGAGCGCCGCCGAGTGTTCTGCGGTTCGGTCGCGATCGCGGTGCTCGACGATGCCCACCGCATGCACTGCCGGAGCCCCAACCGCTTCCAGCGCTCGCAGCACGGTGTAATCGTTGTGGGCAAGGTCAGTGGCGAGTTCCTTGACGACGTAAGTGCCTTCGGGGAAGGAAAGAAAGCGAACCTCGTGCCGGCTGATTCCTTTGGGGAGGTCGAGCAGGGTCGGAAGTTCCCAATGGGCGATCGAGTCGGACCACGGGAGGTCGAGGAAGAGGGGATGGCCCGGTCGAATGGTGAGTTGCGGAGCCACCCCGACATTGTGAGGGAGAGGAGCGGTGCGCCGCAAGCTCGCGGGGCAACGATGTGGTGTGGGCGAGCCACCGGGGCACCGCCGATCCTCGGTTTGAAGCTCCATTTGATGGGGGTATCGATCCAGCATGGGCGTCTCCATCCGTACTCGACGTCGCGCTCGAAAGAAGTCGGGTTGACCGAAGTTGGCCAGCGAGAGCTGGAGACCGATCCTGATCATCAGAAGGGACTACAGGCGTGGCTGTATGACGTCACTGGTGACGATGCCCCCATCAGAATCAGCGACGTCGACCTTGCGGATCTAAACGATCAACAGATTATCTGGGTCGACGTGGATCTCCGCACGGCCACTGACGTGGATTCTGTCTTGAGGGATCTTGGAATTGGAGATTTGGTCACCGAACTCGATACCAGCTTCCGGCGGCCAAGTCTGATCGCCCAGGAGAACCTCGTTCAGCTCAATGTGTTTGCCGCCCAAGAACATCCCACCGATTTCGTCCCCGTGGCCCTCCACTGCCTCGTGGGCAAGAACTGGATCGCAACGCTGCACGGCGCTGAATTGAACCTCGTCGAAGAATTCAATGCACCGCTCGCCAACCACACCAGGCTCGGCGGACTCGATTCCTCAGCCTTCCTGGCGGTGGTCCTCGATTGGCACCTGAATAGCTATCTGCGGGCAATCGAAGCGGTGCAAGCAGCGATCGACGAAGTCGATGAGCTGTTGCTCAAGCCGCGGGCGGATGAGCCCCATCTTCTCGAGCGCCTATTCCAGCTCCGGAGACGAGTGACCAAGCTGCGAAGCGCCTTAAGCCCCCATCGCGACGTCTTCGGGCCGCCGAGCAACCCTCACTCCGAAGTGCTTGCTTCCGCGGCCGCGGCCCCCGACTTTCATCGTTTATCACAGCGACTCGAGCACGCATTGGAAGAAGTGACCACCAGCCGGGACATGATCGCAGTCTCATTTGAGATCTATATGACTCAGGTCGCACAAAACACGAACGACATTATGAAACGGCTCACGCTCGCTTCGGTGCTGCTGCTCCCGGCTGTTCTTCTCGCTGGAATCATGGGCATGAATTTCCAAGTGCCACTGTTTGACGAGCCGTCGATGTTCTGGGTAACGGTATTCGCCATGGGATTCCTGGCGATTTGTACCCTCGCCTTTGCCCGATCCCGAAAGTGGCTCTGAGCTCAGCCCCGATAGGCGAGACCCTGGGGGGCGGGGACGAATCCCCACTCCGTGAGGGCGGAGCCGAAGGGCGCAGTTTGGGCAGGATGATCGTCGATTCGTTCGATCCGCATGCGGCGCTGTCTTCCAGCGATGGCCGCCACCTCACGGGCGATCTCGCCATAGCTATCCATTTCACCCAGTAACGAAAGTCGACGGCCGCCACGATCGAGATAGGCGAGAAGGCTTCCGTCGCCGAGGATCACATAGGCTCCGGCGGCGCGCTGGAATCGAACCTCTCGCTCGGGCCAGGGAAGGGCGGCGCCGAAGGGATTGGCCGGATCGGTCGCGGCCAATCCCTGGACCCGGGAGCGATCGTCTCCTCGTAGCCGATCGACCGCGCCCGGAAGGGCGAACTGGGCACCACCCATCCCCTCGATGAAGTATCCCCTCCGCAGCTTCCCAATCTCTTCCATCTTGGAAAGAACCGGGTAGAGCCTGGTGTACCCGCCCGGCACGCCCTCGGCGGCGACGTGAGCTCTGGTGAGCACTCCGTACCGGTTGAGGAGGACGTTGGCCCAGGCCGCGGCGGCGGAGGTGGGATCGGGCTCCGGTGGGCGGAGGAGCGACCAGCGGCCGCCGGCATGGGCGGGAAACGAGGAGGCGAGGGGTTGCCGGCCCGGCTGGCGCCGGCCTCCCCGGCTCTGCACGTAGGCTCGCACCGGGGCCAGGCTGTCATTGGTGACGAGTCCCGCCCACACCAGATCCCAAAGATCCTCGAGAGCTCCGTCGGGGTCGCCGCCCACCGATTGATAAATATCAAAGAAGAACGAGGCTCCATTCCGCTCGAGAAAAGCGAGGAGACCATCGTGGGCTCCGTCCCTCTCGAAAGCCGGCTCAACGGGATACCAGAGTTGGCCAAAG
>JBOGEW010000330.1:0-3347 GCA_050742075.1 Acidimicrobiia bacterium | reverse complement strand
ATTTGGCCACGTATACGTGGCCAAATCGACGCAAGAATGGAGAAACGATGCCAAGCCTCGAAGAGCTCTGCACCATTACCGGGACCCTCGCTCCGCGCATGGTGGGTAACACCCCCCAGGGAACGCGCATCGATTTCGGATTTGAAGGAACCGCCACCTCGCCCCATTGGGAAGGAGAGCGACCGGTCAAGGGTGTTGACTATGCGACGGTCCGCGGTGATCAGAATATGGATCTCGATATCCGGGCGACGATCGGGGAGAAGCGGGAGACGGTGTCGTATCGGGGCACCGGTGTATCGATTGTCGTCAGTCCGACAGAAGCGCGACCGCAGGAACTGCTGACCTTCGCCACCGGCAACGCCGACCTCGCCTGGCTCAATACGGCAGTCGGTATCGGGATCGGTGGAGGCAAGGACGGTAAGATCGAGATCACGGTCTACGTAGTCAAGGACTGATGGTCGACACAATCGGCTTGCTGGCTGGTACCGGGTGGGCGGCCGGCCTCAATCTCTATCTCGCAACTTTCCTATTGGGCCTCGCCGGCCGTCTCGACTGGCTGGATGTTCCCTCAGTCCTGCAGAGGACAGACGTGATGATCGTGGCCGGAGTTCTCTACGGAATCGAATTCCTGGCCGACAAGGTTCCGTTCATCGACAACGTATGGGATGCGATTCACACTTTCGTCCGTCCCCTCGGGGCAGGAGCGCTCGGTTATGTAATCGCGGGGGACTCGCCGTCGGTTGGAGCTGCGGTGGGCGCGCTCCTCACCGGAGCGCTGGCGCTTTCGGCCCACTCCACCAAGGCCACAACCCGGGCAGCGGTGAATACCTCCCCCGAGCCCTTCTCCAACATCGCCCTTTCTCTCTTCGAGGACGGTCTCGTTGCCGGGTTGGTTGCCTTGGCGATCACCAATCCCGTGGTCACTCTGATAGTGGTGATCGTCTTCACAGTTCTCGGGATCTGGCTGGTGGTGAAGTTCTTCGGCGCCATCAAACGGGTTCGCGCCCGACGGGCTACCGCGCCGCCCGCTCCGGGCTAGAGCCGAACCTGGCCGGCCTCTTCTCGAGGAATGCCCGCATGCCCTCGAGGTGATCGGGCGTTACTCCTAAGACGCCTTGCACTGATCGCTCTTCCTCGAGAGCATCGAGAAACCCAAGTGAGGTCGTGCCATAGAGGATCTTGCGGTTCGCTACGTATGCGCCGGCGGGACCCTGCGCCAGGGCGGCGGCCTGTGCGGTTGCTTCGGTGAGCACCTCGGCGGGGGCAACGGCGCGGACGAGGCCGAGGCTCTCGGCTTCCGCCGCGGCCATTCGGCGGTTGGTGGTGGTGAACTCGAGGGCCCGGGCCAGCCCGAGGTGATGGACCAGCAGCCAGGTGGAGCCGGTGTCTGGGATGAGACCGAGGCCGATAAACGCCGACAGGAAGTAGGTCTCCGATGACATGATCCGGAGGTCGCATCCGAGGGCGAGGGCGAGTCCCGCTCCGGCGGCGATGCCGTTGATCGCCGCCACGCTTGGGATCCTCGCCTGAAAGAGCGCAGTAGCCATGGGGTTGAACCGCTCCGCCAGCACCCGGCTGAGATCAGGGCCTCCCGATTCGTACTCGGTCATCAGGTCGGAGAGATCGGCTCCGGCGCAAAAGGCCTTACCCGAGCCAGTGAGGACGGCTGCTCTTGCCTCGTCGCCGGCTCGATCGAGGGCCGAAACAAGGCCGCTGGCGAGTTCGGCCGATACCGAGTTGAAGCGGTCGGGTCGCGAGAGCGTGATGACTGCCACATCCCCGTCGACCTGGTAGTGAACGGCCATCCGGCCAGGGTAACTCACGTTGTTTGGGACGGGCGAGGCCCTTCCCACTCCCCCCTTCGGGCGGAGAAACACGAAGCCTGAGAGCGAGCGCTATACCGGGAGCATGCAAGGCCAGGTAGCAGTCACTGGTGATCCGCTGACGATCTCCGAAGTCGTGGCGGTGGCGCGGCGCCAGGCTCCTGCTGTCCTCGGTCGAGAGGTCGCGGCGCGCATGGCGCCGGCCCGGCGCATCGTCGAAGAGGCGCTGGCTTCCGACGCCATCGTCTACGGGGTCACCACCGGATTTGGCGCCCTGGCCTCGACCAGGGTGGAAAGGGAAGAAGCCGCAGAACTTCAGGTCAACCTCCTGCGCAGTCACGCCGCTGGGGTGGGGGACCCGCTTCCCGACGAAATCGTCCGGGCCATGCTGCTTCTCCGGGCGAGGACATTGAGTCAGGGCCACTCGGGGGTACGCCCGGTAGTGGTGGAGCGCCTACTCGACCTGCTCGCCGCGGATCTCCTCCCCCTCGTTCCCAGCCTCGGGTCGGTCGGGGCGTCGGGCGACCTGGCGCCCTTCGCCCACCTTGCCTTGCCGTTGATCGGTGAAGGCAGGGTTCGGTCAAGCGGCCGCGTCCTCGAGGCGGGTGAAGGTCTCCGGGCGGCTGGCCTCGAGCCCCTCCGGCTCGAGGCCAAGGAGGGCCTCTCGCTTCTCAACGGGACCGAGGGAATGCTGTCCATGGCCTGTCTCGGGATCGACCGGGCAGCGCGACTGGCAAGGGCGGCCGACGCCGCCTGCGCTTTGTCGGTCGAAGCCCTCCTTGGCTCGGCCCGTCCGTTTCGTGCCGACATCCACGATTTGCGACCACACCCCGGCCAAATTCAATCGGCTCATCGCATCTGGCAACTCCTCGAAGGCTCGGAGTTAGGCGCCAGCCATGCCGACGATTTCGTCCACGCGGTGCAGGATGCTTACTCCCTTCGCTGTGCCCCCCAGGTTCATGGCGCCGTCGGCGACACTGTCGAGCACGCTCGCCGCGTGGCTTCGATCGAACTGGGTTCCGTGGTGGATAATCCGATCGTCTTCCCGATGACGGGGGAGGTCATCTCCGGAGGCAACTTCCATGGCGGGCCTCTGGCTTTCATTCTTGATTTCGTCGGCATCGCCGTCACCGAGCTGGGATCGATCTCCGAGCGTCGGATCGATCGAATACTCGATCCCCAGCACTCATCGGGGCTGCCTCCGTTCCTCTCGCCGTCGGCCGGTCTTCATTCCGGCTACATGCTGGCGCAGTACACCGCCGCCGCATTGGTGGCCGAGAGCCGGGTTCTCTCTCACCCCGCCTCCATCGATTCCATCCCCACCTCGGGATCGCAGGAGGATCACGTGTCGATGGGCTGGGGAGCGGGGCGCAAACTTCTGGAGATTCTCGACAATATTGGCCGGGTGATCGCGGCCGAGCTGGTGGTTGCCGCTCAAGGTATCGAGTTCCGCCAACCACTCCGCCCTGCCCCGGGAGTTGGGGCGATTTGGCAAGGGATCCGGGAGATCGTGCCGGTCCTCAC
>JBOGEW010000329.1:0-4138 GCA_050742075.1 Acidimicrobiia bacterium | reverse complement strand
CCGCAAAGCAGGCCTCGGGGATTTGGGGGTATTCACGATCTCGGAACAAAGGATCGATCCCACTCGCAAACGACTCAGTCCACAATCGGTACAAAGGCTTTCCGCCTTACTCCGTGATCTTCCCCCGGCGGCTCGCGAGGAGGCGATGGACCGGGCGTCGGATCGGGTGGCTGAGCTGGTGGCCCCCGTCCGGGCCCGGATTCTCGCCGCGCACCAGCAGATGATGGAGGAGAGACTCGCACTGGAGAAGGCCGCGCTCGAGCTCTCCGACCCCACCTCCGCCCCGAAAGGCTCCCGATGGCGGTTTCGGAAGCCCGCCACCCGCGCCGACCCTCGAGACAGAATTGAGGAGCGAGTTCGCGAGGCGCTGGGAAACGGGAGCCTTTCGCCCCTTTCGACCGAGATCCTCCGGGAGGCGAACCTTCCTTATTCGCTGGTCGCCGAGCGGGTGATCTTCGCCGAGCTTTCCCTGCGACCCCCACCCGACACCGCCACCCTCGACTCGTTGGAGACCGGTTGGCAGGCGCTCTTGGATGCCACCTTCGAATAGTGATCCACCTGCTCGATCTGGCGGATCGTTTGGTTTCGAGCGCGGCGGAGCATCTGCCTCCAGATGAGTTCGCGCTTCTGGCCGGAACGGCGAAAAAGCTTCGCCACCGTCGGGCCTATTTCGGAGTTCTGGTCGGCCTGGCCGGCAGCACGGGCTCGGGCAAGTCGAGTCTGCTCAATGCCATCGTGGAGGAGGCGGTCTCGGACCCGGGAGCGACGAGGCCGACCACCTCACGTCCGCTGGTCGTCGCCCCGCCCTCCATCTCCAGTCGACTCGAGCGGATGTGGGCGGAGTTGGGCATCGACGAGATCGTCGAGCTGGAAACCCCCGAGTCGCTCGTGCTGGTTGACCTGCCCGACGTCGACTCGGTCGCGGCCGATCACCGCCATGAGGTCGAGGACTTGCTGGCAATCATCGACGTCGTCGTTTGGGTAACTGATCCGGAGAAATATCGCGATCGGCTCATGCACGATCAGTTTTTTCGTCCCCTGGTTGCCCATGAGCATTCGTACGTGTTCGTTCTCAACCAGATCGACCGCCTCGACGAAAACGAAGTGGTGGTGGTCGCGGAAGACTTGGAATGGGCGCTGCGACGAGATGGCTTCTCTGATCCGGAAGTCGTTATGACCGCAGCCGACCCTCCGGCGGGTCCTCCGCTCGGCATCGAAGCGTTGCTCGAAACAATCGTCCGGAAAGCCGAAGCGATCGGCACCGGCGAGCAGAGGATCCGGATCGAGCTGAAGCGTGTTCTCGGCCTCATCGCTTCCAGCCTTGCTCCGGTGGGGTTTGCCGAGAGGTGGGATGCGGTTCGGGCCCGGGCCGCCGCCGATTGGGATCGGTCGCCAGATATGGCCCTTCGGGAGCTGGGTGATTTCGTCGCGGCTCTATCCGGCGCAGCGCCTGAGCTTCAGGTTTTCCTCGATGTCGTCGGGGAACCGACTGATGACATCGATCGCCATCTTGATGCGACCCTGGGCCGGGCCTTGCGGGAGGGCTTGCGACCCCGCGCTCGATCACGGGCTCTTGCTACCGAACTCGAGCTCGCCCTGGCCGAGGAGGGCTAGTTCGACCCGTCGGGCGGAACGATGACGCGCATAGCGCCGCTGCGGCTGCTCGCCCCCACCTCCTTCCAGGCGCCGTTGAGCTCACCGTCGGCCTGACCTTCGGTGGGAGGATCGGCAGTGATGGTGAATGACTCGACTCCTTCCCAAACCCGCAGCCCTGGGACACTGGCCAGGTCTCCACGCAAAAGGACGTTGGAAGCGATCCGCAAGAGCCGGCGGGCGGGAATCGCCTCCACGACCAGCAGCGTGAGAGGCGCTGGTGGCAACTTGGAGAGAGTGAGGGCGAGTCTGCCGAAGTATGTGTAACTCGGGTGGAACTGCACGAGGACGGCTACGGCTTCGGCCCGGCGGTCTCCGGCGCTGACCGCCAGGTTCGGCTGGCGGGTGCGGTACTTGCTGAGGACCGTACCGATCGCTTTCCGCCCGTAGTGGAGGCCTCCGAACCAATACTTGCGATACGGCTCGCTCTCCGCCGACTTGACGACGTCTGCGTCGAAGCCAAAGCCGGCGGCGAACAGGGCGTACTGCCGAACTGGGCCTGCCTCATTGACACCTTCGATTTCGAGCAATGGCTCCCGGCGTCGGTCATGGGCGCCAACGACGAGCTTGGCGGCTGCCCCGGGCTTGCGGGGAATGCCATAGAGCCGTGAGTAAACGTTGGTGGTACCGGTGGGGATTACGGCCAGAGCAGTCTCGGTACCGGCCAGCGCTTGTCCGATGTGATGAACGACTCCGTCGCCTCCCATGGCTGCTACCACGTCGTAAGAGTCGGCGACCGCTTGGGCGGTGAGCAGGCGGGCATGATCGGCTGACTGCGGCCAGGCTGACTCAACCGCAAAGCGTCTGCTGAGGATTCGAGAGACTTTGCGGTGGACCCCTCCCGTGAATTGGGATGACGCGGGGTTAGCGATAAGGAGAAGTCGTTGCAATGGCGAAAAAAACGAGATGGGTCTAGTGGCGAAAGCGTAACTGGTTAGTCTCGGAGCCGTTGTCAGACGCGAACGGCCCTCTGTTTTCGCTCGTCAACGGTGAAGGGGCAGGGGCCTTGCTGGCCGCCGCGGCCGGTGACGTAGCGGGTGCTGCGAGCGCGGTCGCCTATTCGGCGCTCACCCAGCAAGCGACTGTCGTTGCCTATCACCTGATGGCCAACGACGGAGTGCAGGGATCAGCGCTTGCGAGGGATTGGTCGGAGTTGGCCGCCGAGGAATCCAATCCTTCGGTGTATCGCGCGGTCAGCCCTGACTTCGAGGAGTGGGTCACCCGGGTCGAATCTGGTGATGCTCAACGCTCTTCCCGTCCCAGCGCGGAGCCCGCCGCCCGAGTGGCGCCGGTTGGGATCTGGTTTCGACGCCGCCCTGGCGAACTCGTTGTAGGGGCGCTTGAGGTTTCCCGATTGACACATCTCGATGCCACCACCGCGGTGGCGGCAGCGGCGATGGCGGGTGCTACCGCCGCGAGTTGTTTCGCTCAATCCGGCCGCGATCTCCTGATCGCTGCGGCTGAGATCTCAAGCCAGGCCCTCTCCCTGGTCGAGGAGGAAGCGACCTTTACCAACGTCGATGAGGCGCGTGGCTTTCCCCGCCGTTTTCTCGAGGCATCCTCGCTGGTCAGGGCCGGTCCTGAGGAGGTGGTCGCGGAACTCGGGTGGAGGGAAGGTCCCGATGAGGTGCTGATGGCGGTGGCTCTTGCTTGTGGGGCCGAACAAACGGCCGAAGGGGTGCTCCAAGCGGCCGCGGAGACGGGCGGGAGCCGGCTGGCGGCGATGGTGGGCGCATTGGTAGGGGCCCGGGAAGGCATTCGCACCTGGCCCTGGATCGTTCCCAACTCGACATGGTTCGCAGAGATCGGCCGCCGCCTCGTGAGTGGGCATCGGGAAACCCGCGATCTTCCCGTTCCTTACTTTGTCGAAGAGAGCCTGACTCACGGCATCGATCGGGACGACCACCGCCCGTTTCCCCGGGTTAATTGACACTCTCGCCTGCTCCAACCACTCGCCAGCCCCCGAGAACGAATGCCGCCAGCGCTGTCATCGCCGCGGGGCGGCCCCATCGGAAAACGTCGACAATCAGCGCCCAGACCAACGGGCCGATGATCGTGGCAAAGCGGCCGACCGTCGCGTAGAGGCCATAGAACTCGCCCAGCCGTTCAGGGGGGCTCAGCTCGTACATGAGAACCCGATCGCTCGCCCAGGTGGCTCCGAGAGCGAGACCGCCCATCACCCCGACGATCCAGATGAGAGACGAGACGTCGAATACCGCCGCCAGCGAGCCGAGGAGGATCGCCGTTGTCCAAACGAGCAGAGTCGTCCGCAGGCTCCGCCGTGCTCCGAGGCGATTTGCCGCCGTTCCCCCGAGCAGGCCCCCTCCGATGGCGGCGACGATGGCGATGGCCAGGAGGGTGTTGACCTCATCGGGGCTGAGCCCCAGCTCCGAAATTACGAACAAGGCAAGAAAGCCGCCGATCAAGGTATTGATGGCATCCGTGTAGAGAAACCGGCCGACCAGGAAGCGGGTCAGGCCCGGGT
>JBOGEW010000328.1:0-5492 GCA_050742075.1 Acidimicrobiia bacterium | reverse complement strand
GTATCAGAAAACCCTTCGCTCGTCGCCCGACGCTGGCCACGCCCGGGCGTATCTGCGGGGCCGCGGGTTGGGGGCTGATGCCGTCGATCAATACGAGATCGGCTTTGCTCCCGAGACTGATTCGTGGGACGCGTTGGTCCGGTCGATGCGAACGGAGGGAATCAAGGACTCGACGATGATGGGGGCGGGTCTGGCCAAGCGGGGGAGAGGAGGAAAGCTCTTCGACGTTTTCCGTAATCGTTTGCTTTTTCCGATCCACGATCTGCGAGGTGACCCTGTCGGCTTCGGCGGCCGCACCCTCTCCGATCGGGGCCCCAAGTATCTGAACTCGGCCGATTCCCGCATCTACCAGAAGAGCCGCTTGCTCTACGGCCTCAATCGCGCCAAGGGGGAGATCGCCCGCACCCAGGAGGCGGTGGTGGTCGAGGGTTATTTCGATGTCATCGCCGTGAATCAGGCGGGCCTCAATACGGCCGTAGCCACATGCGGCACTGCACTTGGCGAGGATCATTTCGATCTGTTGCGGCGCTTTACCGATCGGGTGGTGCTGGTCTTCGACTCCGACCAGGCCGGGGCGGGAGCCGCACTCCGGGGCGACACCCTGCGCACCCCCGTCGACCTCGACTTCGACCTCCGGGTAGCCGATCTCCCCGGCGGTATGGATCCCGCCGACCTGGTTCAGGCGGGGCGGGGCAACGACCTCGCCAAGGCGATCACGGATTCCCGTTCCCTCCTTCAGTTCCGGATCGAGAAAGAAGTGCGGCTTCACCGAATAACCGAACCGGAAGGAAGGGCGCGGGCGATACGCAACGCCGGCCGGTTGATCACGCGGGTGAACGACCCGATTGCCCGGGCTGAATACGTGCGATTCGCCGCCAAGGAGATCGGGGTGGAACCAATTGCCATCGAAAGGGCGTTGCGGGGACAAGCCAGTTCGCGCTCGGAGGATCCAAGCGGTATCGAGGAGGCACGGCTCGATCCCATCCAGGCGGAGCTGATCAGGGTGCTGCTGTCCAACCCCAAAGAACTGGAGGAGCTCGACTTTGATCGGGATTGGGTCGGCGACGAATTCGCCGACCTGATCGAGGCCATCGACAAGGCTCGCAAAGCCGCCTCCAGCGGAAGCCCGATCAAGCTGGACGATCTTCCGCATCAGACGCTGGTGCAGAGATTGGCATTTGATACCCGCCCCCTGCCCGCCAATCCCATCGAAGTGGTCCGGCGAGCGGAGGGAAAGGCGATCGAACGCCAGATCAAAGCTATCGAAGTCGAGCTTCAGGCCCTCGACCCGGCGAGCCAGGAGTATTCCGAGCACCTGCGGCGCCTATTAGGTTTGCAAGAGCGTCGACGGGGCCGCGAGTGACAGACGAAAGCGAAAGACTGATCGAGCAGCTGGCCAAGCGAGGCCGGCAGCGGGGATTCCTCACCGTATCCGAGGTACAGCAGGAGCTCGAGGAAGCCGAGGCACCGCCAGATGCATTCGAACGCGCCGTCGACCTGCTGCGAACCCGCGGTATCGAGCTTTCCGAGGACGAGCCGGAAGCCGAGCACCAGCTCACCGAAGCCGATGAGGTCTGGGTTTCAGATCCGGTGCGGATGTATCTCAATGAGATCGGCCGCTACCGCCTTCTCACCGCTCAAGAAGAAGTCGAACTCTCGATGGCTTACGAAGCCGGGCTCAAAGCAGAAACGCACCTCGAAAAGGAGGACCCAGATCACTCCTCCGAGTTGAGCACGGAAGACCGGGCCATTCTTGAGGTGACCACGCGGCGCGGTGAGGGCGCCCAGCGAAGGTTGGTCGAATCAAATCTGCGACTGGTGGTGTCCATTGCTCGCCGGTATGTCGGCCGAGGAATGGCGCTGCTCGATCTGATCCAGGAAGGGAATCTGGGGCTGATGCGCGCCGTGGAGCGCTTCGACTACCGGCGGGGGTTCCGGTTCTCGACCTATGCCACCTGGTGGATTCGACAGTCGATCGCCCGTGCCATCGCCGATCAGGGTCGCAACATCCGCATGCCGATCCACATCGTCGACCTGATCAACAAGCTCACCAGGGCTCAGCGCGACCTCGCCCAGACTCTGGGACGCGAGCCCACGGTCGAGGAACTCGCCGTGGAACTCGATGTCGGGGTCGATCGACTCACCGAATTGACCCGCATCGCTCAGGACACCATCTCCCTCGAGACTCCCGTGGGGGAGGAAGAGGAGTCCACCCTGGCGGATTTCGTCGAAGACCTCGACGCCGATGTCCCCGCCGACGCCGCCACCTTCAATGTCTTGCAAGAACACCTGGCGTGGGCCCTCGAGGGCCTCAGCGAGCCTGAGCGAGAGGTGCTGATCATGCGCTTCGGCCTCGCCGATGGTCGGATGCGAACGTTGGAAGAGGTTGGCGACCATTTCAAGGTGACGCGGGAGCGAATCCGTCAGCTGGAGACAAAGGCGCTCGCTAAATTGCGACACCCAGAGAAGGCCCGCAACCTCGAGGGCTTTCTCGAGGACGGTTAGCTAACCCGAATCGACCAGGTCAGGTCGTGACGTTTTCCCTGACGGCGAACACGGATCGCTTTCCCGATAGACCTTTGAACTCATGGCTACCACGGTCCTCGAACTCGAGACCGGTGACGTCTAGAAGCTCGCGAGTCGTGCCCGAAACGAGGGTTTCCCGCGGCCCGGCCAACGCCATGATGCGAGCGGCGGCGTGTACGGCCACGCCGCGAACGTCCCCGGGCACGATTTCAATCTCGCCCGTGTGAATACCAGCTCGTAGTTCGATGTCGAGAGATGCGAGTGCCGCGTGAAGCGCGGTCGCAGCCCGCACGGCCCGTTCGGCTCCATCGAAGAGAGCAAGGATTCCGTCACCGGTGGTTTTGATCAACCTGCCGCTGTAGCGATTGAGGACGAACTGGACGCGTTCATTGTGGGCCGCGATCAGGTCGAACCACGCTGTGTCGCCCAGACGTTGAGCCGTGGCAGTCGAGTTGACGATGTCTGTGAACAAGATCGACGCCAGAATCCGCTCGCCGCGGCGTTCGGCCGTTCGTCCATAGTTGCGCATCGCCGCGAAGTCGACCGAAACCCATGGTTCTTCCCCCACCACCCAAGCGTCGTGACCGGGGGGAAATTCGAACACGTCGCCGGGACCGACTTCGAGTTCAGTCCCGTCGAGCATCTCTACCCGGAGACGCCCAGAAAGCGTCACTCCGAGATGGTGATATTGACACCTGTCCGTTCCCGCAACAGGTTTGACATCGACTGACCACCGCCAGCCCGGTTCATAACTCATCCGACCGACGACGACATCGTCGAGTTCGACAACATCGACCCGCCCACGGGGGAATTGCCGGACATCAGCAGGCTCCGTGAATCGTTTGCGCTGGAGTCGGGCCATCAGCTGTCTGAATCAGGAGAGAGCGCCGCTCCCTCGTAGGTGCTCATCTTCTCTGATGTGAGAGCACGCAAGACGCAAAACTCGTTTCCCTCTGGGTCGGAGAGAACGACCCAGGACTCGGTTCCCTTCTGGCCGACGTCGACCCGCATGGCTCCGAGCGCCTCCAGGCGCGCCACTTCGGCGTCACGATCGTCGGGACGCAGATCGAGATGGAGTCGGTTCTTGACAGTCTTGCCCTCTGGGACTTTGAGAAAGAGGAGATCGGGCACGACCCCTTCGAGAGGACTGCCAGCCGGGGGCGCGAGCACCACTTCTTCGGGGTCGTCGTAAGTACGTCGCCAGCCCAACGCCTCTTCCCAGAATGTGGCGATCGACTGAGGATCATGGGCGTCGAAATCGACGCACTGGATACGAAGGCTCATCGGCTCGCATCGTAGGCAGGCCGTCGGAAACGGCTCCGCTGGTACCATGTGGGTACCCGGCTGGTTGCCGGTTCGATCTATTCCGGGGTAGCTCAATTGGCAGAGCGGCGGACTGTTAATCCGTAGGTTGCGAGTTCGACTCTCGCCCCCGGAGCTTGTGTCACGCCCTAGAGCGTGGCCAAGATCACGTTGGAGAGCAAGGGCCCATACGCGGCGCGGAGCAGGACTTTGCGTTCGAGAGCCTCGATAACGGGCCGAGCGAAGTCCTGCTCGCCGAGGTGGCCGGCGCTCCCGAGTCCTCCCGGGCTGAACACGTTTACCTCCATGAGCTTGGCGCCCACGATGTCAAGACCGACGAGGAACATGCCGTCCTGGACCAGCTTGGGCTTGACCATCTCAACCAGCGCCAACATCGCATCGGTGACCTTCACCGCTTTGGCTTCGCCGCCGACGTGCATGTTGGAGCGCACGTCGCTCTCAGAAGGAACGCGTTTGAAAGCGGCAAACTGGCCGTCGACCATCAGCGGCTCACCATTCATCACGAAGAAACGAACGTCTCCCTTGTTGGCGCTAGACAGATACTCCTGAGCCACGACGTAGCCGTCGCGGATCAATGTCTCGATCATCTGGTTGATGTTCTGGTCCTTCTTGCCGGTGACGAGGAACACACTTTGGCCCCCAGAGCCTTGCAATGGCTTGAGCACGGCCTTTCCCCTGCAATCCCTGATGAAGGCCCTGATGTCGTCCTCGTTGCGCGAGATCAGTGTCTTTGGCCGGACCTCCTCGGGAAAGTGCTGGAAGTAGGTCTTGTTCACGGCGTCGGTGAGATGAACGGGATCGTTGACGACGAGCACACCATGGGCGGCGGCCAATTGGCCGAACAAGATGCCCGATGTCTGGGCCCAAGGACGGTCGAGGGCATCCTCGGCGGGGTCGTTGCGCAACATCAGGACGTCGAGGTCATCGACCACGAGCTTTTCCCGGCTTCCCCTCTCCTCGCTCTGGACGTCCTCGAGGAATGTCTTCAATGATCGGTACGTCTTGTCGTCGGGTCCGGCGGCATGGGCCACGACCTTCCCGTCGACACTCTGGGCAAGGTCGCCGACGCCCATCAGCCAAACCTCGTGACCGAGGTTGCGAGCCGACATCGCCAGACGCGTCGTCGTGTATTGCGGTTTCTCACCCTCGATGTTGTTGACGACGAATCCCAACTTCATGCGGCTCGACCTCCGGAATCGATGATTTCGGCCCCATTCTTGATCGCCCGCAAACGCTCCTGCGCGGTGGGGTCATCGAGGAACATTGGTCGCAGGGGCGGAGGCTGGAGGATGGCTCGGCTTGTGAGGTCGTCTATCAAAGGAACGGCTTCAAAACTGATCTTGCCGACATAAAGGATCGAAAGGTCGACCCCCGCTCGGATTTGCTCGAGCAGCCGCATCAGGCCGCGCAAATAGATCGCATCCTTGGTGTTTCCCCCGGCTCGATAGGCCCGCATGACTGTCGTAAAGGCTTCGCGGCGCCGAAAGCCGCGCTCCATCAATTCGTGGTGCACCTCGCGAAATGGAACCCCCCGGGCCCGGCGATGAGCGACCAGCACCCGTGAGGCGAGCATCCTGAGCCGGGAGAGCGACAAACCACTGGTCAGGTGCTCGGCCAGCACCCCCATGGCCTCTTGCAGTTCG
>JBOGEW010000327.1:0-2617 GCA_050742075.1 Acidimicrobiia bacterium | reverse complement strand
GTGGAGTTCTGTTCGGAAAGCATCGAAGCGCGCCGGCCCATATACGTCCGAAGCGACATCACCATCTGCTCTCGGATCGGGTCCATCGGCGGGTTGGTGACCTGGGCGAATAGTTGGTGAAGGAAGTGGGTCACCCGCCGAGGCTCATCGGAAAGGGCCGCGAGGGAGGTGTCGTTCCCCATCGACCCAGTCGGGGTCTTGCCCTCGGCCATCTCCGCCAGGATGAGGCGGCGTTCTTCCTGGGTGTATCCGAAAACCCGGCAGAGCGCCTGGGCGTCGAACCGATCGTCGGCCAGCTTGTCGAAGGGATGCTGGATATAGAAGGTCTCGGTCCCGATCCATTCTTCGTAAGGCGCCTGCTCGGCCAGGGAGTCCTTGATCTCTTGGTCGAAGACGACCCGTCCCTCTTGCCGGTCGAAGAAGATGACCTCTCCGGGCCCGAGCTGACCGGTCTGAACTGCTTGTGACTCTTCCTCGGGACAGACCCCGGCCTCGGAAGCGACCAGCACCATGTTGGGAGTAATGGTCCAGCGAGCCGGGCGGAGACCGTTTCGATCCATAAAGGCCGCGAGGTTGATTCCGTCGGTGGCGGCGACGCCGGCCGGGCCATCCCACGGCTCAGTGAGAAAGGCGTGGTATTCGGAGAAGGCTCGCCGGGCGGGCGAGAGGTCGACGACGTTCTCCCAGGCCGCCGGTATCAGGAGTTCCTTGACGTGCGGGAGGGTACGGCCCGAAAGCAGCATCAATTCGAAAAGGTTGTCGAGGGAGCCCGAATCCGATTGATCTGGTTGCAGGAAGGGGGTCAGATCTCCGAGGCGATCTCCCCAGGTGGTGGAGGTCGCCACCCGTTCCCGAGCCTTGCTCCAGGAGCGGTTGGAGTTGATCGTGTTGATCTCGCCGTTGTGCGCCAGGACGCGAAATGGCTGCGCGATTTCCCACGACGGGAACGTATTGGTGGAGTAGCGCTGGTGGAAAATGGCGAAAGCAGTCTCGAAATCGACATCCGCCAGGTCCCAGTAGAAGTCGGCGATGTGCCTCGGAAGAAAGAGACCCTTGTAGACAACGGTCCGCGCTGAGGAGGAGACGACACTCGTTCCGCCCGGCAGCTTGCGCTCAGCCTTCTTTCGAGCGAGAAAGAGACGTCGCTCAAAACTGGTGTCGTCGACTTCCTCGGGTGCCGCCACTAAGGCTTGCTCCACAACAGGAAGTAGCTCCAGCGCCCGTCGTGACAAGACTCCGGGGTGAATCGGAACTGGGCGGAAGGCAAGAAGCTCGAGCCCTTCGCCTTCGACAGCCTCGCTGATCACTGATCGCGACAGGTCCTCCTCGGTGGGAGAAAGGAAGAGCGAAAGAACACCGAGCCGCCCGGGGGGTGGGGGGGCGAGCCGGCGGGTTTCGAGCTCGCGAGCCAACAGCCGGTACGGGACCTGGGTGAGCAGGCCACAGCCGTCGCCGGTGCCGTCGGCGGCCATCGCTCCCCGATGCTCAAGTCGCCCGAGGCACTCGACTGCGAGCTTGGTCAGGCGGTATGAGGGTTTGAGGTCGCGGGCAGCGATAAATCCCACGCCACAGGCGTCGTGTTCGAATCGAGGGTCGTAGAGCGGTGGCTTCCACATGGAAGCGAGGCAGTCTATGAACCAGGACCGGCACTAGCGTGCGGCTATGCGTCTGACCCCTCCCAGCACTGGAACCTTCACACTTTCGGTCCTGGCCATCGTGGCCGGGATTGCCGCCCATTACGGCTATGTCAGTGTCCTCGAGCCCTATGAGTTCGCGCTCTTGGCGGGCGGTGCTGCTTTGCTGATAATCGGAGTGGTCTTCCGCAAGCTCTAGCGATGCCTCTCTTGGTGGTCGGAGCCGACCACGCCGTCGGCGAGGCGATCGTCCGCCAAACCCTGGCACCGGATCGCGAGGTGCGAGCCTTTGTCACGGATCCCCGGCGGGCAGCCGAGCTCAAGGCCCTGGGCGCCAAGGTGGCGATCGGCGACCTCAGCGATGAAGGCCATATCGCTGCCGCGGCGACGCGCTGTTTCGCCATCGCCTTCGTGCTCGACGCCATCGTGGACGGACGCGAACTCTCGTTCGCCGAGAAGGAGGCGGTGCCGGGGTTGTGGGCGGCGGCCGCCACGGCGGCGGCGGTCCGGAGAGTTATCTGGGTCGGCGCTGAGGGGCCCGAAGTGGGAGTCGCCGAAGTGGCGACCGTCACCGTGACTGACCGCGAACCGAGCGAGATCGCCGCCGAGGTCGCGGAGCTCGATGATCGGGCCGTGCTCTGACGTTCTCTGGGCCACAGGCGTCGGTTTCGACGGCTAGCAACCCTGGGTTCGCATAAAAAAACCAGAGATCCCGGGTGCCATCACCCGGGATCTCTTGTTGTTGGCCCCGTGTTAGCCACTAAGGCCCCGCCCGCTTCATCAGCACCCGTATCCCCACGCGCTAGAGGTCACTCCCTGGCTACAGGCGTTTAGGCGTGGCCTGTGTATCGGCGTCCGAACGTTTTTCCTTGAATCGTCGGCCGGAGGGGCTAGTCCGGGGTTGCGCGGCCCCCGGGCTTGGTTTAGCTTTTCGCTGCCTTCCGGGCCGGTGCGTCGGGAGGGCTGAATTGCAAAGAATTTCC
>JBOGEW010000326.1:0-2569 GCA_050742075.1 Acidimicrobiia bacterium | reverse complement strand
TTGAGGATCGTGTCCATCATTCCCGGCATCGAGAACTTGGCGCCTGATCTCACGGAAACGAGCAATGGCACCGGGCCGCCGCCGAAACTGCGACCAGTCTTCTCCTCCAAGCGCCCAATCGCCTTTTCAACTTCATCCCATAGTCCGGGCGGAGCCTCTCCATGCTCCATAACGTGGCGACAGGCCTCGGTAGTGATGGTGAAGCCGGGGGGAACAGCCAGCCCCAATTTGGTCATCTCGGCCAGGCCGGCGCCCTTGCCCCCGAGGAGGTCGCCCATGCTCTTATCCCCATCTGCAAAATCGAGCACGTAACCCATCAGCGTTGAACACTAAACGGGCCGCCGGTTTGCCCCATTAGGTTTCGGCGCCATGTCTCCCACCGTCGCCTTTTCCCATGCCACGAGCTTCTGCGGGGCGGTGTGGAACCCGGTCGTCGAGCAGATCGAGGGCGAGCATCTGGTTTGGGATCATCTCGGTCACGGCCATGCCCAACCGATCCCCCGCCCTTTCGACTGGTGGAAATTCGGCGCCGATGTGGTGAAGCGAGTATCGAGTGTCGATGGTCCCCTTTTGGGAGTCGGGCATTCGATGGGAGGCACTGCCTTGGTCATGGCCGAGTTGCTCGCACCGGGGACCTTCGACTACCTCGTGCTGATCGAGCCCATCCTCCTGCCCCCACCCTTCGCCCCCCGGGACAACCATGTCGCCCGATCAGCCGTAAAGCGACGGTCCACGTTTCCGTCGCTGATCGAAGCCCGAAACCATCTGCGTCGGAAGCCACCGTTCATGAGCTGGGACGATCGAGCCTTCGACGGCTATTTGCGCGACGGGTTTCGCCTCACTGGCCGAGGAACCGAGGTGACGCTGTCGTGTGCCCCCGACGTCGAGGCCGAGATCTACCGAGCCGCCTTTGCCCACGGCGCCTGGGCCCGTCTTGGTGAGGTCACGGTGCCAACGCTGGTGATCGCGGGCGCGCTCTCCGACACTCACGAAGAAGCGTTGGTTCGCGAGTTGGCTTCTCGCTTTCCTTCGGCCGGTTTCGAAATCGTGGCCGGCGTCGGCCATTTCTTGCCTATGGAACGGCCTCGTCTGGTCGCCGATCGGGTTCGACGATTGGGGGCGCTACAAGCCCCTGAGGACCCGATCGAGGACGATCCCCACGCTGAGGAGAATCCCGTAGACCAGATGTAGTCGAGCCGTCCCTCCCAGGAGCGGGGCGTACATATTTGGAGTCATGGCCACCCCCGAAATGCGGGTGAGCGGGGGGATGAGACCGGCGGCTCCGACCCCGGCCACCACGAGCTCTGGAGCCGCTCCGACTGCTGCTGCCACGGCCGTAAACATCATTGCTCCCCACATCAACGCTCCATACAAGAGGCGCGTCCTCTTTTCTCCGACGAGAACGGCGAGGGTGTTCTTGTTGACCCGTGCATCGATTTCCCGGTCGCGCAGGTTGTTGGCCACGAGAATCGCTGCCGCCAACATCCCCACCGGGATACCCATCAGCCAAACCCACGCCGGACAGGTCCCGTCGTAAGCGAGCCTTGAGCCCCCGGTGGCGAGCACCCCAAAAAAGGCGAGAACGAATAGCTCGCCTAGCCCCCGATAGCCATAGGGGATGGGTCCGCCCACATAAGTGAGCAACGCCAAGACCGACACCGCACCAATCAGCAAGATCACCGGTCCGACCCTCATCGCCAGGAGCACGCCGCACAGGGCGGCGATGGCGATCGCCGTCCAACAGGCGACCCACATTGCCGGACCGCTGATCAGCCCGGAGGCCACCATGCGTGGTGGCCCCTCTCGATCAGCGGGGTCCGCTCCTCGACGAGCGTCGGAGGCATCGTTGGCGAAGTTGGCGGCGACTTGTATCGAAAGGGCGCCCACGAGAGTGAGCACGAACGGCAGCCAATCGAAGGCGCCTGCCCGATAAGCGGCAGCCCCCGCGACGAGGACGGGAACGATTGCGGCCGGCCACGTCCGCGGCCTGGCCGCCCCGAGCCACCGGCCGCGGCTGGGCACCGTCGGGGTCAAAACTGCCAAGGAAACCGCTCGTAGTGGGGCCGGCGCTTCTCGAGAAACGCATCCCGACCCTCAGCGGCCTCAGGCGTGGCATAGGCCAGCCGGGTGGCTTCACCGGCAAAGATCTGCTGGCCCACCAAACCGTCGTCGATCAGGTTGAAGGCGTACTTCAACATCATCTGAGCGGTGGGCGACTTCGACCCGATCTCCTCCGCCCACGCGAGTGCGGTGCTCTCTAGTTCTCCGTGGGGGACCGAGGCGTTGACCATCCCCATCGCCACCGCCTCCTCGCTCGAATAGGTACGTCCGAGGAAGAAGATCTCCCGAGCGCGCTTCTGACCCACCATCCGGGCCAAGTAGGCCGATCCGTAGCCTCCGTCGAAGCTGGCGACGTCGGGGTCGGTCTGCTTGAACTGTCCATGTTCCGCGCACGCCAGGGTGAGGTCGCAGACCACGTGCAGGGAATGCCCGCCGCCGACCGCCCACCCGGGCACCACCGCGATAACGACCTTCGACATGAAGCGAATCAGGCGTTGCACCTCCAATA
>JBOGEW010000325.1:0-3793 GCA_050742075.1 Acidimicrobiia bacterium | reverse complement strand
GAGTGACGGGTTTAGCAGACCCGCGCCTAACCACTCGGCCACGTCGCCAGCTCGGAGCAAAAGCCCCTAGCCGACCCGGCCCCCTAGAACTTTCTGGGCTGCCGGAAACGGGAGCGGAAGACGGGGCTCGAACCCGCGACCTCAACCTTGGCAAGGTTGCGCTCTACCAGCTGAGCTACTTCCGCAAGAACCCGGCAATTGTAAACCCCACCGGGCTGATCGGTCACCCTCCCCTTCGCTGACCACCATCAAACCCCCCGGTGCTGCCAAAACCCGACACGCCCCGCTCCGATTCAGACAGTTCCTCGACTTCCTCCCAGCTGACGACGGGGATGGCGACGATCACGAGCTGAGCGATGCGGTCGCCGACCTCGATGCGGACCGGCTCTTTGCCGTGGTTGATGAGGATCACTCTCATCTCCCCGCGGTACCCAGAGTCGTAGAGACCGGGGCCATTGACCACTGAGATCCCGTGGCGGATGGCCAACCCGCTGCGGGGCACCACCAGACCTGCGTAACCCACCGGGATGGCCATCGCCAGACCAGTGGGGACGAGAGCACGCTCGCCCGGGAGCAGGTCGACGGCCTCGCTCGCGGCGATATCGAATCCGGCATCACCCGGATGAGCCGCCTTCGGAATAGATGCCGCCTGATTGAGGCGGCGAAAGGTAACGTGCATCGCGCTGGACCAATCTTTGCTGTGGGGCTGCGGGCGGAGTACTACCCACGGAGACCGAGTTGGCCCTCACTTACTGTACTTCTTGCCAGGTTGACCATGCTCCCGACGAACATCAACAGCCGGTCCTAACCAAGACCCCGACTCGCGGTGGACGCCACCTAGCCCCCAAGCCCAGACGGAAGAGCGAACGCTTGATCTTGCCCAAGGACAAGTCGAAAGCTGCCGGGAACCATCGCCAACCCGAGCGAGTCCCGGTCGCGAGTATGACCAAACCGTCCTTCCCCACCGCCGAAGAACTGGGCTCGTCGACCGCGGCCGTGTTGCGTGGTGCCGGCGCCCGGACCGGGCACGGGATCTCCAGTGTCTTGTCGGCCCTTCGCCGATGGGGGTCCGAGGCGGCGACCGGGTTGCGCGAGGCGATCGATGTCGGAGGACTCTCGACCGACGACCGACCGGGAAGATCGCCGGCCAAGGAATCAACTTCCGCCGACGAGCGATCCCCACGAGCCAGCGCAGTAGGCGTACTGGAACGTCGCGAGACCGACCAAGGTCTCGAGCTATCAATGCTCGAGTCTCTCGGTTTCTACAGCGACGATTCCGCCCTGGTGGTCACGGTCGCCGAGCCATACGCTCCGGGAATTGCACCCTCATTGCCGGTGCCCGACTCCCGTTCCCAGGTCCCTGACCTCGACATCGGTGGCTGGCGCCCCCACATCATCGCCCGCTCGAAGCTGGGCGGGGGCCGACTTTCCGGTGCCGCCATCATCGGCCTTTCCGTCACGCTCATCGTCCTCATGGCGATGATTGCGTCGCTATTGCGCGGTCCGGCCGAGACCGCCGCCCGCCAAGACAGCCAGCTTTCGGGTGTCGCCGTCGAGTTGGCGGCGTCCTTGAGCAGGCTGGACGCGGTCGTGGCGACCCCCAGCGGAGAAGTGGCCGAATCGACGTCCCTATTGCTCGATGTCGATCGATCGGCTCGTGATCTCTTCGACCTCGCTGCTTCTCTCCCCGAAGACAATGCCTCACGACAAGCTGCCATCGGGGCCGCCCAATCGGCCCTGGCTATGGAGACCGCGTTGGGCGACGCGCTCAACTATCGCGTGATCCTGCAGCCGCTCTGGGACTCGCCGGTTCTCGGAGTGACGGACTCAACCAAAGCCGCCTCGATGATCGCCGGTTGGCAAGTAGAGCTGGCCAACATGGTCGAGAGCTTTCCAGACAGCGCCCCTCTCGAAGAGCACATCAGCCAGGTCACAGGCTTCGTTGCCGGATTCGACCAGTGGCGGATCCGATACCTTGACGCGTTGACGGCCGGCGACTCGGCAAAGGCAGAAGCTGCCGAGGCCGATCTAGAAGGTCAGCTCGCCCTACTGGCTCAAGCCGGCGAGGAGACCCTAGGAGCGGTCTTCGCCGCGGCCGACGCCGAGCGGGGCCGGCTCATCAGGGCTCTCGACTCGCTGCGTGCCTGAGGCGGTCTCCAGGGCCGCCACCTCACGACCGAAGTCCTCGGCGTCCTGGAACGCCTTGTAGACCGAGGCAAAACGGAGATAAGCAACCTCGTCGAGGATCCGGAGCCGGTCCAATACCAGGTGTCCGATCTGTTCAGACGAAATCGGACCCAAGTGATTGGCCGCCACCGACTCCAGGTCTTCGAGCAACTCGGAGATCGCGCTAGCGGGAACTGGGCGGTCGGCCAGGGCAGCATCGACTCCCTTTTGCAGCTTTTCGGGCGCGAAAGGCTCCAAGCGGCCACTTCGCTTCTTGACCAAGAGGACCGGGGCGTTTCTTTCGTAAGTCGTGAACCGGTGACCGCAAAGTCCACAACTTCGTCGACGCCTGATCGACGAGCCCTGCTCGGCCGGCCGGCTGTCGATCACCCTCGTTTCATCGCCTCCGCAAATGGGACACCGCACGGACACAGGGTACCGATGGCCCGCACCTGCGGATTGACCGCCACCCGGCCGCATTAGCTGCTGGCGGCTGGCAGTACCAGGACCTGGCCTGGTCGGATGTTGACCGTGACGAGATCGTTCAAGTGCTGGATCTCGGATATCACCGCTCGCAGGTCTCTTCCGGTATCGAGGTCGGAGGCGATCTCCCAAAGTGTTTCGCCGGCCACAACCTGGTGGAAGGCGGGAGGCGGTGGTGGCGTTTGGGCGGCAACCCTGGTCGAGTAAAGGAGAAAGACCGCGACCGTGACCGTGAGGAGGAACAGCAGCCTGAGGGAAAGCAACTGATGGCCACGGTTCACGGTCTTCCTCCTTGCTCGAAGTTCGGACTTGGCCACCGTACGGGGAGGGTGTGACAAGCGAACTGATGTTCGGTTGACCCTATCGAACGACTGTTCGGTTGTCAACATGCGAACAGATGTTTGGTTTTGCGCTCCGAGCCGTCTACGCTCGCGAACACGAGTTCGAGAGGAGCTGGCCATGAATGACACCAAGAGCCCCGATCTGACCGGGCGGCAGTCCCAGATCCTGGCCTATATCCAGGATGCGGTGGCGGCCCGGGGGTACCCGCCCTCGGTGCGGGAGATTGGGGAGGCCCTCCACCTTTCCTCGCCCTCCACGGTCCACTTTCACCTCTCGGCCTTGGTGAAGGCCGGCTATCTGCGGCGCGACCCCACCAAGCCTCGGGCGATCGAGGTGATCGGGGGTGGACACGAGCGCGAACCCAGTGTTCGCCAGGTTCCGATTCTGGGCCGGATCGCGGCGGGTACTCCGATCCTCGCCAGCGAAGATGTCGAGGACGTACTGACGCTGCCAACCTCGCTGGTCGGTCGCGGGCAGGTCTTCATGCTGCGCATCAAGGGCGACTCCATGATCGAGGCCGGGATACTGGACGGTGACCTCGTCGTCATCGAACAAGGCACCGAGGCCCGCGACGGCGAGATCATCGCCGCTTTGATCGACAAGGAGGAGGCGACCGTCAAGACTCTCCGCCGCCGTAGCGGCAAGGTGATCCTCGAACCAGCCAATGCGTCGCTCTCGCCGGTGACTTATGACCGCGGGGTCGACATCCTTGGCCGTGTTGTCAGCGTGATCCGAGCTCTTTAGGAAGCTCGATCTCGCCGATAAAAACCGTGCGAGCCGGACCGGTCAGCCAGCTCGTTTC
>JBOGEW010000324.1:0-3790 GCA_050742075.1 Acidimicrobiia bacterium | reverse complement strand
GAGATAGGTCTCTGGGGGCCTGACATCTGCGGGGCCACCGGGAAGCGACCGGACCTCAGCATTGACGAGATCGACTACAACCCGCCGGGCGAAGACGAGGCCGAGCTGGTGGTAATCGCCAACAACTCGGCCGTATCAGTTGACCTTGGTGGATTCGTGCTGCGAGACGAATCATCGATCAATCGTTTTCGATTCCCCGAGATCGTGCTCGGGCCGGGGAGGACGGTGGCGGTAACTACCGGGTGTCCGCGGGGCGGCGACATTCTTGGCTGGTGCGCCGATCAACCGGTGTGGAACAACGACGGCGATGCCGTGATCCTGCTCGACGACTTCGGTCGGGTGGTCGCCTTTCAACGTTACTGACTGCCGAGCGAGTGGCTAAGTTCCGTTCGACGTCTACCGCAGGAGGTTGCCATGTCTCTCAAGGACAAATTGAAGGGAGTTCTCTCGAAGACCAAAGATCTGGCCGAGGACGCCGCCGAAAAGGCCGGGCCTCTGATGGAGAAAGCCAAGGACAAGGCCGAGGAAGCCATGGAAAAGGCCGGACCGATGATGGAGAAGGCCAAAGAAAAGGCGGCTCCTGTGGTCGAAAAGGCCAAGGACAAGGCGGGCGAGGTCTGGGAAAAGGGGAAAGACAAGGTGGCCGAAGTGCGTTCGGGTTCGACCCCCGCCGGTGAAGCCGTTTCCGATATGGCTGATGCCGCCAAAGACACGGCCGGGGAAATGGTCGACGATGCCAGAGACCAAGCCGGGGAAATGGTCGAAGAGGCCAAAGACTCGGCGGCGGACGCGGTGGATGACGCCAAGTCCTAGATCGGATTAGGGGTGGGGCGGGTTTCGGCGCGGGTTTCGTCGATCGAGGAATCCGCCACGATGGCGATCACCGAGCGCGCCCGTCAGTTACGGGTGGCCGGAGAGCCCGTTATCAGCCTGGGAGCTGGTGAACCCGACTTTCCAACCCCAGCGCACATCGTCGAGGCGGCGCAGCGGGCGGCGGCGGACCCCGCCAACCATCACTACACGCCCAATTCTGGCCTGCCGGCATTGCGGGAGGCGGTGGCCGAGTACACGGCGGAGTTCTCCGGGCCCCGGGTTAGCCCCCAACAGACGCTCATCACCAACGGAGCGAAGCAGGCCGTCTACCTCGCGCTGGCGGCCTTGCTTGACCCGGGCGACCAGGTACTGATTCCGGCGCCCTACTGGGTGACCTACCCGGAGGCAGCCAAGCTCGCCGGGGGGGTGCCGGTGGCGGTGGTCACAGACGATGCGACCGGCTTCAAGGTGTCAGTGGACCAGCTGGAGAGAGCCGTCACCGCCCGGACCAAGCTCCTCATCTTTGTCTCCCCTTCCAATCCCACTGGTGCCGTCTACACGCGAGAGGAAGTCGCCGCCATCGGACGATGGGCCGGAGAGCGCGGCATCTGGGTGCTGACCGACGAGATCTACCAGCGATTGGTGTACACGGGAGAAACCTCCGCTGCCTCGATTATTACCGCTCCCGAGCTTGAAGAACGCTGGCTGGCGGTCAATGGAGTCGCCAAGACGTTCGCCATGACCGGCTGGAGAGTCGGATGGCTTATCGGACCGGAGGACGTGGTGAAGGCGGCGGCCAGTCATCAGTCCCATCTCACCTCGAATGTCAACAACATCGCCCAGCAAGCGGCCCTGGCAGGTCTCACCGGGCCGAGGGAGAAGATCGACGAGATGCGTCAGGCCTTCGATCGCCGACGCCTGACCATGCTTAGGTGGCTCACGAAGATGAACGGCGTTTCCTGCATCGAACCCGAAGGCGCCTTCTACGCCTTTCCGTCTTTGCGGCCCCATGTCGAGCGCCTGGGCTCATCGATGGCAGTGGCCACATTCTTGTTGGACGAAGCGAAAGTGGCGGTTGTCCCCGGAGAAGCTTTTGGGCTCGACGGCTATGCCCGCATGTCCTATGCCCTCGCCGACCAAGACCTGGAAACGGCGATGGAGCGGATCGAAGCGGCCTTCGCCAGCACCTGACTCTTGTCCCGACAGCGGCCGGCCCAGCACGCGTTTGGGCAGGAACCAATAGGTCGGAATTGGCGCCGTACCCCGGCATCTACACTCGCCGGGCGTGGAGACCCCATCCCAAGCCAAGGCCATGCTGCTGGTTGAACCCAACCGGCTGAGCTGTCACCAGATACCAATTCGCCCTCCTCAACATGGCGGCTGGCTGGCCATCGAGGCCAATGGAATCTCGGGTGCAGACGTCCAGATTTGGAAAGGCGACCGCGCCGACGTCGTCTATCCGCTCGTCCTCGGCCACCAGGTGGTTGGCCGGATCGCCAGCACGGACGGATCGTTGCCGCACGAGATTGGAACCCGCGTCGTAGTCGAACCCGAGTTGCACTGTGGCGTGTGCAGCCGTTGTCGTCTTGGCATCAGTGGGTGCCGCCAGCGGCGGCCGATCAATAGTTACGGACGCCTCCCATCGACGGAACCGCCAGGGCTCTGGGGCGGTCTCGCCGAGTATCTCTATCTCGATCCAAGCTCGCGCACCCACGTCGTTTCAGACGACATAACTGCCGAACTGGCGACATTCGTGCACCCGCTCGCCGCCGGCCACACCTGGGCGGTGGAACTGCCCTTGCTCCAATCCGGCCAGACAGTCATGGTTCTCGGCCCCGGTCCACGGGGCCTCGGTTGTGTCGTCGCGGCGATGGGAGCCGGCGCCTCCTGGGTGGGCGTCAGCGGCCTCGACGTCGATAGCGATCGATTGGCGGTTGCATCCCGCCTGGGCGCCAAGCTCACGGTCAACGCCACCACCGAGGATGTCCCAGCAGCAGTGGCCGATCATCTCGGCACCCGTCCCGACGTGGTGGTCGATGTCACCTCCGACGATCCCGAAGCTATGTTCACCGCCCTCGATCTGGTTCGCTCGGGAGGAACGGTGATCCTGGCCTCGACCAAAGGCAATCGTCCGGTCCACTTCTTCTCCGACCTCATCGTGCAGAAACAGCTCACGGTCAAAGGTGCCCTCGGCGCCAGCAGTGCCGCTTACACCTGGGCTGCATCGCAAATCGCTTCAGATCCTCGACTCGACGACCTCGTTTCTCATCAGTTTCCGCTGGAGGAGTCATCGCGGGCACTTCAAGCCGCAGCGGGGATGCTCGGTCACGATGAGCTCATGTCCGTAGCCGTCACTTTCTGAACGCATGCCCGGCGGGGAAGTAACCGCAGACAAGAAAGCCGTTGGCGCTTGGTTGCTCTACGACCTTGCCAACACGATCTTTGCGCTCGGGGTCATCGGCCTCTATTTCCCGGCCTGGCTGCGCGAGGAAGGCGGGCGGGACTCGGCGCTGGCAATAACGGAGGCAGCTGCGGGGGTGGCGGTGATAGCTCTCGCTGCCTGGATCGGCGCCCGGAGCGATCGCCACGGCCGCAGGCTGCCTTTTCTCGCCGTCGCTACCGCCACCTCCATCGTCGCCACATTCCTTCTTGGCAGCTTCGGCCTCGCCCCCTCCCTGGTCATCCTCGGGTTCGGGCTGGTCGGCTTCAATCTCGGATCCGCTCTTTATGACGCTCTCCTCTCCCAGGTCAGCAACCAATCGAACCGGGGGCGCATCTCCGGGCTGGGAGTGGCGATCGGTTACGTAGGTTCCTTCATCGGACTCGCGGTGGGACGGCTCACCCTCGATCGCGGCGGCTACGAGCTCACGTTTCGTTCGCTGGCCGTCGCCTTCCTGGTCTTCGCCCTACCGCTGTTCGTCTGGATGCGAGAGCTGCCGGCGCCTGCCTCGAGGCGGCGAGCCGGCCTCATCCGGTC
>JBOGEW010000323.1:0-2864 GCA_050742075.1 Acidimicrobiia bacterium | reverse complement strand
ACGATCCAGGTCTCCCGCCCCGCCTCGTGATGCATTTTCACCAGCCGTCTCGACTCGGGTCGAACCCGATCGCTCAGTCGGGGCAGAACCCGCGCCGCCACCTCACCCACGACATCCACCGAGACTCCCTTGACATGACCGAGAATCGCCGCCCGGGTGCCATCCGACTTGTCGCCCTTGTCGCCGAAGGCGAGGAAGGTCAGGGCGCCGGCGGCGAAGCGGCCGATGTCGGCATTCTTGACCAGGCCCGCCCGCCAGGCCTCGACCGCAAAGGGGAATATCGAGGCCCCCGAGATCAGCGTCCGGTCGAGATCGAAGAAGGCGGCGGCAGTCACGTCAGGGGAACGAACCTAATGCTATAGACCGCGGAAACCACGGCCCATAGCATTAGGTTCGCCTCACCAGAGGGCTGGCCATCCGCTGGCCTCGTCGACTACGGCCTCGAGGGTGTGGCGGTCGGTGGGGTCCTCCGTCAGCCAGGGGATCGTGACGAGCGGCACTCGGAACCGGGCCGCGAACCCGTTGCGAGCGTCGCGTTGCCGGTGGGCCTCCGCTTCCCAGCGTCGCAGATTCTCCGACAGCACCGCCGGGGTGCGGGGAGGAATCGGCGCCCCCACCCAGTCGGCTGGGAGGCTGCGGTTGAAGATGACTGCTTTCGGGGGTGAAGCAACCTCGGGCAGCTCGATGAAAAAGCGAGTCGCCTCTGCCAGAGGGGCGGGATCGGCGGTGGTTACCACCAGCGTCGTCGCTCGCCGGAAGTGACCTTCGATCGCCCGCGAGCGCCGCGAGACACCGTCATAGGTCGTGCGCAGGTCCATGGCGAATTGCGCCACCCTCTCCAAGAGGTCGGACCCGAGCAACTGATCAGCGAACCGCAGCAGCGGCTTGGCCCCGCGGTTGAACAGCGTGGTCCGACCGGGGATGCGACCGCCAGTCAGCAGACGCAAAAGGCGGCCGCCTACCAGCTCCGACATGCGGGCCGGCGCGGTGAAGAACTCGATCCCGCCCGCGGCCGGGGGAGTGTCGATCACGACCAGATCCCATTGTCGCGACTCGATGAAGGCGGTTGCTTCTTCGGCGGCGGCATAAGACTGTGAAGCCGGAAAGTGGACCGTGGCTGCCTCGAAGAACTCGTTGGTGACCAATCGATCAGCTACTTCTGGGTCGGCGTGCCGGCGGGCCACGGTGATCCAGGAGGCGGCCGAGTCGAGCATCCCGGCCGAGAGCGTCTTCAACTCGGGATGCTTGCGCGGCCTTCCACCCAGTTCGACTCCGAGAGCGTCGGCCAGCCGCCGGGCTGGATCGACCGTCAGCACCAGGGTCTTCTTGCCCTGGCTGGCCGCCTTCACCCCCAGGGCTGCGGCGACGGTGGTCTTGCCGACTCCGCCGGCTCCGGTGACAACGATGGCCCTGGTCGCCATTACTCGCCCCAATCGTCGGCGAGGCGAGCGGCCACTTCGCTCTCGGTCAGCAGGCCAAACAAATAGGGGAAGGTCTTGCGTGGTGGCAGCCGCTCCAGCCAATCCTGCTGACGGCGATAGAGCGAGCGGTGCATCGACGCCGCTTCGGCGACGACGCCGCTGCCCTTGGCCTCGGTCTCGAGCGGCCGGAGGACGCGGTTGGCCACCACCATCGTCGATCCGATCAGTTTCTCCTTGGCCAACACCTCCAGGGTTTCCTCGGTCTCTAGGGTCGGAAGCTCCTCGGGCAGGGTCACCAGCACCAGTTCGGACCGCTCAGGCGTGTCGAGCACCTCGGACATTAAATCGGCCTGGTGACGGATTCGCCCCGCCGGCACCAGTTCCGCGACTGTCCGCGGAGCGCGCAATAGTCCCGTTACCTGACCGGTCGGCGGACAATCTCCCACCACGATGTCATAGCGGCGCTGGAGCACCTCCCAGATCACTTTCCCCAGGGTGACCACCTCTCTCACCCCCGGCGCGGTCGAGGCCAGCGCATCGAAGAACCGAGCGGCCGGACCGAGAGTGGCGAGGCCGGGGATCCCGACCTGAACCTTGAGGTATTCGATGAGGGCCTTGGAGCGATCGACGGTGAGGGCGTCGAGGCCCGGTTTGACCTCGGCGGCCTTGAATTCGAGACGGGTGAGCCCGAGATGGGAGGCGAGCCCGCCGGATCCCGCGACGTCGATTCCCAGCACCCTGGCTCCGGCGCGTTGATGGGCGAGGGCCAGGCTGGCAGCAAGGGAGGACTTGCCGACGCCTCCTTTGCCGGAGACGAGGATGAGCCGGGTCACGGATGAAGCGGGATGCGCAGAATCAGGTGGTCGTCTTCGACGACCCAGCTGGCGGCTGCGATAAGCGAGAAATCGAGGAAGTCGGTCTCGGCCTGCTTAATCAGGCGCTTTCTTTCCTCACCGGCGACGGGGGGCAAACCCCGTTCACGTACGGCCTCGGCGCGATCCCGATACCGAGCGATGACTGCGTCGACGTCGATCTCAGCCATGAGGGCAAGGTAAGCAGACTTCAGACATCAAACGCCGGAGGCGGCGACCCGGCGGCTTTCCGCGCGGCGTTCGCTGTCGAGACGTTCGAGCTCGACGTCTGAATAGTCAGCGAACTTCATTGCCCGGGCGATGGCGTGATGGCCGGCGACTTCTGCGATCTGGCGATGCATCTCGAGACCAACCCGGCGATAGGAAGGGTGGCCGGCGGGCTGAGTTCGAAGCTCGATCAAATGACAGGCTTGACGGGCATTCATCTCCATGATGAAGCGGATGTTGAAGCCAAAGGGAACGACGTACTGGGCGACGTCGGCTCCCTGGTCGGAGCGGATGGTTTCGTAGAGCTCGCCGGCGGCTTCCATGATACCGCGAAAACCGAAGCCAAGGCCGACCTCTTCTATCT
>JBOGEW010000322.1:0-12594 GCA_050742075.1 Acidimicrobiia bacterium | reverse complement strand
GCGGTGGCGGCGAGACGGCGCAATAGGTGACGGATGCGAGAAGCAGAGTCCACTCAGTCGTCGATGGAGTCGATCGCGGTTAGAACGTCTTCGACCGCCGCTCGTGCCGAAGTCGTGATCGAAGGGTCGGCGATTGCCACCGCCACCGCATCCCGTTCTGCACGCAACATCTCCCGAAGCACATCTGCTTCCGAACTGCGGTTGGCCGCGATCACTTCCACGGCGCTCAGGAGGCGTTCGGCCAAGGGTGCTCCGAAGGAGGCAATGACATCGATACGCCAATTTGCGTCGCTCTGGTTGAGAATGATCGATCCCGATGGAAGTTTGAGGCGAGCGAAATCCGTGGCACCTTCGGTGAACGCCTCGATGTTGGAAACCGTGTCTCCTGCCAAGCCGGCCGACTGGAGAAAACCGGACCAGAAGTTGCTGGCCACGGACATGGCACTCTCTCCCTCGTCGATTCCCGCCGCTTCCTCAACCGTCGCTCCCTCAGCCAACGCCAACCAACCCATCGGCCCGAGATCGGTCAGGCCCGCCACGATCATCGGGTCTCCGCCCTCGAGAGCGGCTGCCACCTGGTCGGCCACCGGGTCGGGAGGAATATCGGCGCCTGTGGGTGAGGTGACGCTGGTAGCGGTGACGCCACTGCTACAGGCCACCAGGAGCAGCCAGACGAGTCCCTTCATCGGGAAAGCGCCCGCAGTGTTTCCTCCACGGCGAAACGTGCGGCCGAGACCACTGAGATTGCGGCCACCGTCACCCCCGCCGCCCCATACTCATCGAGCCGTGCGCGCACGTGCGACGCCGATCCGATCAATGTCAGGTCATCGACCAGGGAATCGGTTATCGCCGCCTGCACTCCCTCCCGGTCTTTCGACTTCCAAGCAGAGGCGATCGCTCCTGCCTCCTCGTCGTATCCCATCCATCGTAGGAAGTTGTTGTAGACCGGCTGTGCCAGGTAGGGGCCGAGGAAGGTCGAGCGCAACTGGTCCCGGGCCGACGCCGCATCGTCGGTGACGAGCACGGGGAGTCGGGCCATGACTCCGAAGCCCTCGGGCAGGGATCGCCCTTCCCGAGTTGCCCCCGCAGAAACTGCGTTGAGTTGCCGGGGCACAACCCGGGCCGGCATCAGATTCAGGCAGACACCATCGCCGACTTCCCCGGCCACCGACAGCATCATCGGTCGCAGGCCAGCTACCCAGATCTCGATCGGTCCGTTCCCCTGCACGGCGGGTCGAAACCGTTGGGTTGCCACCAGGGATCCTTGGTAACCGTTAACACCATTAAGTATGGCCTTGGTTGCTTCGACGGTCTCTCGCACTCGTCGGACGGGCTTCGAAAGCGGGATGCCATGCCATTGGGCAACGATCACCTCAGACGAGCTTCCGATACCCAAGCGGAATCCGCGCCCACCCATCAGATTGCTGATCGAGAGGGCGGCGGTGGCGAGCACCGCCGGTGTGCGGGTATAGGCGGGGACAACGGCCACCCCCAGCTCCATCGCCTCTGTTCGTCCGGCAATAGCGGTGGCGAGGACAAAGGCATCCGGTCCGGCGACTTCCGCCAGCCAGGCATGCCGGTACCCGAGGTCCTCAGCGTATGAGCAAAGGTCGGCAAGGTCGGCGACGCCGAGACCCGGAGTGGTAGGGCTGAGCGCCAGGTCCACTACCCGACCGTAGTCGGCGCCGCCCGCGTTCTGTGGGCCGCAGTCGTCGGTTTCGCGGGCTAACTACCCTGGGTTCGCAGGAGGCGCCATAGGTACACCAGACCGATGGCTTCCTTGAGCCAGCGCCAGGGCTCGGCGGCCCGCTCCCCAATCGTCCCGGCTGGCGGCGCCGGCAGGTCCCATCCAAAGAACGGCCACAAAAAGACTTCTTCTCGAAACCAGACGCCATCGAGCACCAGGTGAAACAGCCACGCCACCACCACCGTCATCAACCCTCGGCGTCTACGCCCTCGGCGGGTGGTCAGAAGCACTACCACGGCTGCCAAGGATGGAACCACCAGGGAATGACCGATCCTTTGAGTGGTCGGGCCTCCGATCAAAAGGCCGAGCAGGGCGTCGCTGACGTCGGGCAAGACCGCCCCCAGCGCGAGGAGGCGGATGTCGACTTTCGGATCGCGAAATATCCAGCGAAATAGGAAGATCGCCCCGCCCACATGCCAGAACAGCATGAATCAGTCGAGAGCGCGGTTCGCCAGCATGTCGGCGACCGTGTTGTCCTCGCGGGGTACGTGCTGCAGCTTGTGGGGTATCTCCGCGAGCAATTCCCGGGTCTGTCGATGCAGCTCCAGGAGCCCGCGGTTTCGCACCCGCCAGCGCCCTTCGAGTTGACGAATCAGAAGCTGGCTGTCGGCTCGGACCCACAACAGATCCGGGTGGTGAGGTATGGCCATTTCCAGGCCAGCCACCATCGCCCGGTACTCAGCGACGTTGTTCGTCGCGACCCCGATCGCCTCGCTCAGGGTTTCGATCTCGGCTAGTGGTTCTCCCTCGCTCCAGCTGTAGAGGACGGCCCCGATGGCGGCCCGACCGGGATTCCCTCGCGAGGCACCGTCGGTGTAAAGCACCCACGTGCCGGCCATGCCTAGAGAACCAAGATCCGCATGCAGTGGAGACAGCGCGGTGGGTCCCACTCCGAGGCCTCTAGTTGCTCGGGGATCGATAGCGCCAGATGACAGCCCCCACAGGTCCCGTTGATCAAACGGCCGACGGCCACCCCCTCCTTCGAGCGGCGGAGCTGTTCGTACAGGATCATCAGGTCGGGCGGGATCGGTTTCGCCAACTCTGCCTTCGTCGCTTCGCGGCGAGCGATCTGGGCATCAATCTCCCCCCACGCCACCGAGATCTCGTTCTCGAGAACGCCGACCCGTTCATTCCTCGAAGCCAGCTCCGCCTCCCTCTTTTCTGCATCGCTCCGTAGCGGATCGACTATCTCGATCAACTCGAGCACCCTCGACTCCATCGTTGCCTGTTGGCCGCGGAGTCCCTGCACCTCGAGCCGCTTCTGCTCGGTCTCCCGGGCATTCATCCCCCCTGCGAAGAGGCGAGTCTCGCTTTCCTTGAGCTTGTTCTCGAGAATGTCGAGTTCTCCCTCCGCCTTGTCGAGATCGAGTTCGAAGCCCCGCAACTCACCGCGCCTATCCGCGATCGCAGCCGCCAGACGATCGCGCTCACCGGACTGGCTTTGATACTCCGCTAGCACTGGCAACGTCTGGCGCTGATGGAGAAGACGATCAATGGCCAGATCAACATCCTGGAGGTCGAGCAACTCAGAAAGACCATGGTCGAGTGTCACGGCGACTTCCAGGGAGTTGGGTCCACGTCAACCTCGACCAATGCGGGCCCAATCTTCGCCGCCGCCTCGACCAGCGCCGCCACCCCGGGCCGCTCACTAGGAGCGTGGCCGATGTCGATTACCGCCATGTCCAGATCCAAAGCCTCCCGCATTTGATGGTGGCTGACATCGCCGGTTATCAGTACGTCGGCCCGACGACTTCGAGCCTCGCTCACAAACGACCCACCCGAGCCGGGAAGGACCGCCGCTCGGCTCAGCTGTCGATCACGACCAGCCGCACGAATCTCGCTGCCGACCTCGTGCCGAAGCATTTGGACGAGATTGGCCAGGCGACCTTGAATCGCCCCCACCCGACCGATCATGCCGCCAACAGACGAAGTCTCGTACAAGTCGAAGGCAGGTTCCTCGTAGGGATGGGCCGCGAGCAGGGCGGCGATGGCGTGGTCGCGTTCGCCCGGTCCAACCCGCATCTCCAGGCGGATTTCGGCTACTTGATTGAGGGAGCTGATCACACCGGCGACAGGCGACGAACCCGGCTCCGGAAAGAACGTCCCCACCCCCACACTCCGGAACGAGCAGGCCGTGTAGTTCCCAATCCGACCGGCCCCCGTGGCGCTGAGAGCCGCGGCCACCCGGTCGAGGTGTTCGGGCGGAACGAACGTGACCAGCTTCCATTCGGCCGCTTGCTCCACGCCGCCGAACGCTTCGACCTCGCTCAAGCCAACCATGGCCCCCAGCGCATCGGACGTGCCCCCCTCGGCTGCATCCCAGGCGGTATGGACGACGGCCAGGTTGACGCCGGAGCGGATCAACTGGTGGGCCCGGCCCTGCGGTCCCGGGCCGGCGAGCAGTCGGTTGAGAGGCTTGAAGAGCAACGGGTGGTAGGTGATCAGAAGATCGACGTCCGATGCCCTCTCGAGAACCTCGCTCGTGACTTCGTGGCACACGCCGAGCCGTCTGACCTCGGCGCCCGGATCACCCAATTGCAGCCCGTATGGGTCCCAGGCAGCGGCTCGATCGCCCCAGGCGGCAAGGGAGTCGAGGACGTCTCGGACAAGCACTTACGTCGATGGTACCGAGCGGCACCACACTGGCTTATTCGAGGGGAATCAGTCAGCCGACGCCATCGGGATCGACACCATGAAAACGGTGTGGCCCACCTGGTGCCGGTACTCGATCTCACCTCCCATGAGTGAGACAAGTGCCCGCGCCACCGAGAGCCCCAGTCCGAGACCAGGAGCAACAACGATGTTCTCTGAAGCGTGGTCGAAGGCCGCAAACGGCGCCTCGATGCGTCCTGGCGGAAGGCCCGGTCCCGTGTCACAGACCGCCAGGCGGTACCACGACTCATCCTCTTTCCCGATGACTTCGACCGGTTCGTTGCCGTGCGCGATGGCATTGGCAACAAGGTTGTGGATGGCGTGTTGGAGTCGAGGTCGATCCACCATCACCATGGCTTCCTGGCAGTCCACCTTGACCTGCTCGCCGACTCTCACAAAATGACTGACCGCTGAGTCGACGATGTCGGTGATCGGCGCGGCCGCCGGCCGATACTCGAGGTTCGTTGCATCCAGTCGCGCGGTGACCAAGATGTCATCGACCATTCGCCGCAATTCGCCTGACTGAGAAAGAATTGCAACCGCACCTTCGTCGACGATTTGGGGGCCGGGTTGATGCGAGATCATGTCGGCCCATCCATAAATACCGGTGAGCGGAGTGCGGAGCTGATGTGATAGGCCTGCGATGAGCCGGTCTTTGGTTTCTGCCAGCTCGCGCTGACGGGTGAGCTCGGCTTCCAATTGGGCGCGCTCGAGGCGCCGGCGCGCTCGTCGCCGGATGAAGACCACCGAGAGTACGGGAACCAGAAGCGCCACGACGAAGGAGGCCGCCTGGGTGAGGCGCCCAGCCGAGGCCTGCTCGGCGTCAATCAGGCCGCCGACCCGAGCTGCCTCCCGGCTGAGCGCTTCCGCCAGTCCTCCCAGTGCCGGCAGCGTGTTCGCCTCTACTTCCATTCGGGCCGCGTCCGGTGCCGACCGCGCCATCAACTCCTGGACAGTGCGCGTCGACACTGAGACTTCGCTCGCCAGGGAGCGCAATGGAAGGGAGTCGCTAAGACTCGCCAGCTGCTGATTTATCCGATCCGAGGCGGCCACCGCTTCACCCAATGCCTCAAGGCTGACATCGGTGATCTCACCATCGAGTGAGGCGAAGGCGATCACCAGCGCCGCTCGGTGAGTCGCCGTTTCCGACAATGCGATCTGGACCGCCTTAAGGCGCTGTGAGTCAGCCGCGATCCGCGCCCCCTGATCTGCGTTTGAGAAGACCGCCGCCGCCCCCACCGCGATTACAACCATCGCCGTGGTGACAGCCGAGCCCAGGTGTCTAGCCCATTTGGAACTCACGGAAATGGCATCGGCCGGAGAGGCCGGGGTCCTTAAGAGAAGTCGGGCTTTTGGTCGATTACTTCCTTATGAGAAGGTGGAATGCCTTGGGCGGCATGTTCCTGATTCTTTTCGCCCTGGCCATGCCGGCACAGGCCGGCCTCGGCGATCTCTTGGGTGGGATTCTCGAGGACCCGATCTCCGAGCTCACCGCGCCTTTGGCTCCCGTGGTGACAGCCGTTCCGCTCGTCGAAGATCTCATCGAAACCGTCGATGCCGTAAGCGCTCCCGTCGTGACCATTGTCGACGAGCTCGCCAGTCCGATCGTCGCGGTGGTGGACGAAGTAGTTGATCCGGTGGTCGATGCAGTCGAGCCATCGATTGGCACGGTCGAGCCGGTGATCGAGACGGTCGAGCCAGTGATCGAGACGGTCGAGCCAGTGATCGAACAAGAAATTCCGCTCCCGACGGTTGAAGTAATCCCGACGCCCTCGCCGGTGCCGCTACCGGTTGTGGTACGAACGGAAGCACCGGCACCAATCGGCGCGGCGGAGCTTTCTCCGGAGCAGGCTCCGAGTGGCTCGCCGTTGGTAAACGCTTCGTCACCGTTACGGAGCTTGCTCCAAACCGATTCGATTCAACAGGCGTTGCTGACCTCGATCAGCGACACGCCCCTCTCATTGCAGGACCGCGAGGGCAACCAGCCGATAGTGAGAAATACTGACTGGTTGACCGCCCTGACGGGTTGGCTCGAATCCGGTTTTCGCAATCTCTTGTCCATACCGGCTCGATTCCTGGAACTCTTGCTTAGGGCCTTGACCTCAGCCGGTGGAGGCTTGGTGGCTCCGGCAGCGATCCTCGTAGCGCTGGCAGTGGGTGGCCGGCGGAGGATGCTCCCGGCCTCATAAATACTCGACTCGGGACCAGCCGGTCCCGAGTCGAGCAAGTTGTGTGTTGGGCCTTGTTATGCGGCCAGGGCCTGGATCCGAGTCGAGAAGTCTGCCCAGAAATCCATGAACTCGGCAGATAGATCGATATCGGCCTCGGCGACCGCATCAGTCAGTGCCGTAGCGGCGTCCTGCACCGGCTCCAGTTCCTCAGTGGTCAGCTCCAGGTCGGAGGCAGCTGAAATCAGTCCGGTGACTTCTGTCTGCACCTCGTTGAAGGCGCTGACGACCGGCTCTGGAGCACTCGCCTGGATCTCGGAGGCGTGCACTGCTAGGTCAGCTTCTAACGCAGCCACCTCAGAAGCCACATCAGCAGCCGACGAGGTGTCGGTCAGGGTGTCATCGGTCCCGGTGCCTGCCATCGTTGTGGCGGTTCCACCAAGGGAGGTGTCGTCGGTCGGGGCGATGACCGAATCGTCAGCAGTGGTCCCGCTTCCACAGGCTGCCAGGACAAGGGCAGAAACTGCGAACGCGGCCAGTGTTTTTCTAGTCATTTGGGAATCTCCTTTCCAAAGCGGAGTTGCCCCCGCTGGAGCTTTAGTACCCGGTCCCCCAGGCACGAAAACCCGAGATCTTCGTTTATTGCGATCACAGGATTGAAGGTCCTTGGGCCGAGCCCAAAAAAATGAACTTTTCCGCCCCCAGTGCCGTCTTTTGATTGGTCGTATGGGATAGGGCCTGGTGACCACAATCGAGATGGCGGTACCGGTGCGAGGAGCAATTGCATGGAGAGTCCCGATGTGGCCGACGTGGTGGCGGCAGCCGCCGGCGACATCCCTGCCTTCGAGCGACTGGTCCATGCCACGGAGGGCCACCTCTGGCGCTATCTCGTCCACCTGCTCGATGACGGGGCGCTGGCCGACGACGTGAGACAGGAAGTATTCATCCGCGTCCATCAGAAGTTGCCGTCGCTTCGTGATCCCAGCCGTTTCGTCCCTTGGGTCGTGGCGATGGCTCGAAATGCGGCCTATGACGCGAGTCGATCCCGTCGTCGGCGCAACGCCCGTTTGCAGCTCGTGATCGAGGAGACGCGCCAGGTTGCTAGTCCCGATCCGCACCTCGAGTTCGAAGTGGCGGATGCTCTGGCCCGGCTCAACCCCGAATTGCGGGAGGCCCTGGTGCTCGTTGGAGTTGTCGGGATGTCCTATACAGAAGTCGCAGAGACGTTGGGCATCGCCGAAGGGACCGTGAAGAGTCGGGTCTTTCGGGCCCGCCGCCAGCTCGTGTCGAGCCTGGAAATGGAAGCGCCTGATGGCTAGCGACCTTCTCTGTGAACGAGCCCAGCTCGAGCTCTCCATCGCTCACGACGAGGAACGAACCCCGACCGAAGAGCTGCGCGGGCACATCGACGGATGCGAGCACTGCCAGCGATTTGCCGGAGCTCTTTCCTCCCTCGATCGCAAGCTCGGGCGGAACGAGACCCATCTCAGTCCGCCCGTCCGGTTTCGGACTCCACAGCGCAGGTTCAACTGGCAACCGGTGGCGGCCGCGCTCCTGGCCGGCCTCGTGGCCGGCGCGCTGATGTCAGGGTTCGGACGGGTGGCGTCGCTGCAGGCGTACGAGCTTCGAGGTCTCTACGACATGGCCAGCCCTGCGCTGCGAGGGCTCTCCGCTCACCTGCGCGTGGTAGAGCGGGGCTGGCATCCTGCCGTTCCCGAACGTCATTACCGCGGGAGCCTCACGTATTCCGCTCCCGAGTCTCTCTCGATCAGACTCATGGATGAAACCGAGTATCCGGATACTGCCTGGCATCCCAACAACCTCGACTTGCGATTCGTCGACGGCGACCTCTCCATTCGCGCCTCGCTCTCTTGTCCAATGAGCGCCCTGCCCGCCTGTCAGCCGTCGCCAACCGTACGAGCGATCGCCGGCATGAAACCCTTCGACGAGGCCCTCTTGATCCCACTCGAAATAGTCGGACCATCTCGCAGCCTGACGTGGTGGTCGGGGATCAATGTTCTGGGCGAATCCGAACTCGAGGGCAGGTCGGTGATCCAGGTCGAAACGACCGTGTCCGGCTCCGACATGCTGACCGCCATCACGGACCACGGGGCGTGGAGAGAGCTTCATCCGACAGATCGGGCTTTGATTTGGCTCGATCGACTAACCCTCGCCCCCTTGCGGATCGAAGTCTTTGCCGCCCGCTCTCCCGAGCGTGAGCTCTGGGCGGGCCGACACGGCTATCAGGACGAGAACAGCGAGCCCCTCTTTATCGTCGAGATCGACTCGTTGGATCTCGGCGGTTTCGACATCGAAATCGAACCCGCGACGGCCTTCGTCGGGGGCGGATTCGTCGAGGCGGATTCGCCAATCCCCACCCCCTCACTCCCTGCAGGCTTCGCCGACCATCGGCAGGGACAATGGCTGCTTCCGGAGGGAGGCACGGTCTGGGTGCGATCCTGGAGCGATGGGCGGGCGTGGCTGATGATCGAGTCGACCCAGGAATGGCGAGACCCACATCTGTTCGGATTGGCTTCGCCTTTCGTCGAGCCCCTGGCGCTCCGAAACGGAGGGGTCGGATATCTGAGTGCCGATCAGAACCGGCTTGCGCTTCATTCCTCGCGGGAGGACGTGGTCATATCCGGATCGGTGCCGGTCGAGACACTGGTCGATGCCGCCGGCTCGCTTGAAATTCGGGGTCAGACGGTCCCGGCGGATTGGGAAGAGTCAGCCGTTGTCTCAGCCGACGAGATCCCGCTGGGGATGCTCGTGCCCGTTGTTTCGGGATGGTCGTTGGCGGGCCTGGTCGAAGGGGAGAGATCTGTAATGCTCTTGGTGGGATCTGGAAATCAAAACGTCCTCATCGAAGCCGAGCCCGGCGACCGCCTTGAAGCCCCCACCGGTCCCGACTTTTTCGAGGTTGGAGTCCGCGGAGCAACCGGCCGCTTCGACGCCGGGGCCGGATCATTGGAATGGATCGAAGGTGGAGCTCTGATACGGATGCGGAGTTCATCGGTCCCTCTCGCAACAATGCTGGAAATAGCCGAGTCGATGAACCCGCGGTGAGGCGGCGCTGGTCACTTGCGGCCCTCGTTGCGGGCGTGCTCATTGGCTACATGTTCCCGGTGGCGCTCACCCCGACCGTTGAGCAGCCGCGCCCTACGCCACCTGCCACGCCTACCCCCACTGCCGAGCCTGCGTCTTCGACCTCCCGCGTCGAACGAATCGAACCGACAACGACCGCCGCGCCGACAGCCAGGGTCTTTCTGGTTTGGGCCACGGGCGGCCTCCCACAACCCTTAGTCGATGGCCTTCTGATGAACTTTGACGAGGTCTCCATCGTCAAAGGCGACGTCGTCGAATTGTTGACAGCCGGGGGGCGCCTCGTCCCTCTCGACGCCCTGGCCCTGGCCCCAGTCGCCCATGCCTTTTACGACCGGTCGGCCGAACTCGGCGTCCTCGAGCCAGGAGCGGTGGTGCTCGGCCAAACCTCGGCGCGGCTGCGAGGAGCTAGCCCAGGAGACGTTCTCAACCTCGATGGGGCCGATTTCGTCGTGGCCGCGATTGTCGACGAAGAGGTGATCGGGGCGGCTGAGGTCGCATTCCACGCGGCCGATCCCAATTTGCCGGTTTCCACAGATCGCTTCGCTCTCATCCGTTCCGACAGGAACCGACAGACGTTCGAAGACTTGGTGCGGGGTCTCTACCACGGACCGGCGCCACTGCGGATTCGCACTGAAGGGGAAACCCCCTGGCTGCGACACGGAGACGCGGTGTTGCCGCAGGTCTTCATCAAAGAGTCCCTTGGTGAGTTTTCCTATACCCAGGTCGGCGGGACGACCTTTGATCAGGATCGAGCCTTCATCGATGCGAACATCGTCAGCGAGCGGGTCCCGCTCTTAGGCGAAGTGCGCTGCCATCACCTCGTCGTCAACATGCTGACCGGAGCGATGTCCGAACTGGTCGAGAGCGGGTTGGCCCATCTGGTGGAGCCGGCTGGCTTTGCCGGGTGCTGGTTCCCCCGCTTTATCAGCCCGAGAGTCGGAGTCTCTTCGGGAGTGTCGCGCCATGCGTGGGGCGCAGCCGTCGACCTCAATGCAGGGTCCAACCCGGTGGGATCGTCCGGCAATCAAGACCACCGTCTGATCGAGACCATGGAGCGATGGGGCTTTACCTGGGGTGGTGACTGGCTCGTCCCCGACCCGATGCATTTCGAGTTCGCGACCCAGCGCTGAAGCTGGGTCGCGAGATCGTTTAGTCAGCGACCCCGTCGAGCGAAGCCGAAGCCACCGAACAAGAGAAGCACGACAAGGATCAAAATGATCCAGCCGGTGGTACTCATGGGTTTTCTCCTTCTGACGGCCTATGGCCCGTCAACCATCGGGAATACCCGCCGGTCAGGAATACCAAACGAACCGGTTACATCGACTGCGTTCCGGCGCATTCCGGATGACCGCACTGACAGGCCATCTCCGCGGTGTGATCCTCGTGCTGACGGCAATGGTCGCTGCAGTAATCGCCAGCTCCAGCGACCTGACAAGTGCAGCCTTCATGTCCGCATTGCATTGCTTCTCCTCTCGATCGCAGATGTGATGCGGGTACCCGCGGTCGTAGTAGATCTAAACCGCTGGCCGGCCAACAAGAGCCCTACCAAACGTCGCCCTCCCGCCAGTCGCAGGTGATCAACCCGCGCAAGTCGAGGTGCGACGAAACGGGGGTGAGAAGGACCATGATGAAGCCGTCATCCTCAGAGGTGCGCTCGATGCCAGAAGGTGTGCGAACGCCCGAGGGTCCCCGCCACCGACGCCAGCCGAGACGCTCATAGAAATGGAAGGAGCCAGTTCCGAGGCCACCGAGCCGATGGCTTCCCGAGATGAGCTCACCGATGGTGGTCATTACGTGGGTGCCAATCCCCCGACCCTGATACAAAGGATCGGTCGCCACTGCCTCGACATAGCCGGTATCCCAGGGCTCACCGTCGACTTCCAGAGTTCTCCGGACCACCGAGGCGTGGGCCAACAGGTGATCGCCGTCTTCGACAACGACGTGCCAGCCGCCCAGGGCATGCGACCAGTCATCTTCGTCAAAGCCCTGTTCGGGATCATCGCCGAAAGCCCGGTCGAGAAGTGATCGCAGCTTTTCGAGTTCCGTCGACGTCAAGGCGGCCGAGGCAACTCTTCGTATTACTGGCACCGGGGCCACCATCCCCGGACTCAGAGATAAATGTTGTCGTGAGCCAGGAAGAACGCCGCCTTCTCTTCCTCCGAGAGCGAGCCCAGATCGTTCAGGCCTGCGAAGTAGGCCTCGCGGGGGGCCCCAGGAGCAAAGTGAATCAGCATCGACGCCGCCGCACCGGACTCGTTGCTGAATCCATGAATGCCACCAGGCGGAACGTGAACGAAGTCTCCCGCCTGCGCGTCGATCCAATTTGTCCCGTCGAAGATCTGGACGGTGCCGTCGAGGACATAGAAGGACTCCGACATGGTCCGATGGAAGTGGGGCTCGGCCCCACCCCGGTTGGGACCCATCGACCAACGATATAGACCGAACAGCCCGCCGGTATCTGCGCCGGTGGCGAGGTGGTGGACCTTCGTCCCGCTGGACCGAACGAGATTCGGCTCGGTCGCGAATGGTCGAAGACGAGCGCTCACCTCCCCGGACTCCTTCGTGTATAACGCCGGGGGATACGTCATCAGACCTCCTCGTTCATGAGCCCGAATAGCGGGTCTCTCGAAAGATCTCGTCCACTTCTGGCGTGCCTTCGGCGAGGAATCTGGGAACGACCATCCTCCAGGCGTCGACCACCAGCTCGGCCAGCTCCCGATAGTCGATCTCTGCCAGTCGCACCACCACCCAGTGATATCGCATGTCGGCTGGTTTGGGCATCAGGAACTTGCTCGGATCTGATGCGACGAGCCCCTCCCGTTCCTCCTTGGGAAAAGCGAAGCCGAGGAGAGTCTCGTCGCGGGCTGCGGCCAGATAGACCAGGCGGCCAACCCGAAACTTGACCCGACCCCGCACCAGCAC
>JBOGEW010000321.1:0-1903 GCA_050742075.1 Acidimicrobiia bacterium | reverse complement strand
GCGTAGTAACTAGTGCATGCCCACGCCGGGTCAGATGCGGGCGAGGAGCCTTCGGTTGACGGTCTTGGCTTTGATGTAGTCCCGGTTGAGGAGAGCGATGAAGTCGAGTGAGATCGACTTCGGGCAGGCCCGCTCGCACTCGCCGTGATTGGTGCAGGATCCGAACAGGTCCTCCATGACGCTCACCATTCGCTCCACCCGGGTGAAGCGCTCGGGCAATCCTTGGGGGAGGAGGTTGAGGTGGGCGACCTTGGCCGCGGTGAAGAGCTGGGCAGCGCCATTGGGGCAGGCCGCCACGCAGGCTCCGCAGCCGATGCAGGCCGCGGCCTCGAGGGCCACGTCGGCCACCTCTTTCGGAATCGGGGTGAGGTTGGCTTCTGGCGCCTCGCCGGTGGGAACCGAGATGAAGCCGCCGGCGGCGATGATGCGGTCAAAGCCCGATCGCTCGACCACCAGGTCGCGGATGACGGGAAACGCCGCCGCCCTCCAGGGTTCGACGGTGATGGTGGCGCCGTCGGCGAATTTGCGCATGTGCAGCTGGCAGGTGGCGGTGCCGAGTTGGGGTCCATGAGCCTCGCCATCGATCATCACCCCACAGCTCCCGCAGATTCCCTCCCGGCAGTCGTGTTCGAACGCGATCGGCTCCTCGCCCTGGGTGATCAGGCGCTCGTTGAGGACGTCAAGCATCTCAAGAAATGACATGTCGGGGGAGATGTCTTCCACCATGTAGGTCTTGAAGGCCCCAGCCGCGCTCGGTCCGGGCTGGCGCCATATTTGAAGAGCCACCCTCACTCGATCGGCCTCACTTGTAGGACCTGGTGGTGGGGTGAACTTCTTCGAAGTGGAGCTGCTCCTTGTGCAGCACCGGCTCGACTCCAGTCCATTGCCAAGCGGCCACGTAGGAGAAGTTCTCGTCGTCGCGCATAGCCTCGCCGTCGGGGTACTGATGCTCTTCCCGAAAATGGCCTCCGCACGATTCCTCCCGATGGAGGGCGTCGCGACACATCAGTTCGGCCAGCTGGAAGAAATCATCGACCCGCCCCGCCTTCTCCAGAGACTGGTTGAACTGCTCACTCTCGCCCAGTACGCGGGCGTCGTTCCGAAACTCTTCATGTAGTGCCGGAATCTCCGAGAGGGCCTTTTCGAGGCCCGCCCGGTCACGGCTCATCCCGCAGTACTCCCACGTGATTCGGCCCAACTCGCGGTGGTAGTGATCGACGGAACGGGTGCCGCGATTCTCGAGAAAGCCCTGGACTCGCTCGGTCACCTCGATTTGGGCCTCATCGAAAGCAGGGTCGGTGGTTGGCAGGGGAGGCTCTCCCAACTGATCGGACAGGTAGTCGCCGATCGTGTAGGGGAGGACGAAATAGCCGTCCGCCAGACCCTGCATGAGCGCCGAAGCTCCCAGCCGATTGGCACCATGGTCGGAGAAGTTCGCCTCCCCGATTGCATAGAGGCCGGGGATCGTGGTCATCAGGTTGTAGTCGACCCACAGGCCACCCATCGTGTAGTGGGGAGCGGGATAGATCCGCATCGGTGACCGGTAAGGATTGTCATCGGTGATGCGCTCGTACATCTCGAAGAGGTTGCTGTACCGCTCCTCGATCTTGTTGCGACCGAGGCGTTCGATCGCCGAGGAGAAGTCGAGGTAGACCCCGTTCTTTCTGGGGCCAACGCCTTGCTTTTGATCGACCATCCGTTTCACTGCCCGGCTGGCGACGTCGCGAGGTACGAGGTTGCCGAAGGCGGGATAGATGCGCTCGAGGAAGTAGTCGCGATCCGAGGCGGGAATATCGGCGGGGGATCGTTTTTCGTCGGGGTCCTTCGGCACCCAGATGCGGCCGTCGTTGCGAAGGGACTCGGACATCAGCGTCAACTTCGACTGGAAGGCGTCGTTCTGGGG
>JBOGEW010000320.1:0-4627 GCA_050742075.1 Acidimicrobiia bacterium | reverse complement strand
ATCACCGTCCGCGGTCTTGAAGTGTTCGGCCACCACGGTTCCTTCGCCTACTACCTCCTCGTTCCCTTCTACTGGTTGGGGGCGGGTCCGAATTTTCTCAACGTCGTCATGGTCTTATCCATTTGCTTTGGCGGCTGGATCCTCTTCACCTACGGTCGGCAATTGCTGGGCAATGCTTGGTGGGCGCTGCTCCTCGCCATCGCCTTCCTCTTTCATTTCACCAACAGCTGGCAGGTGCGGGAAACGTTCCATCCCGAGGTGTTGGCGATGGCGCCGTTCATGGCCGGCTACGTCGCCGCCCGGAGTCAGCGATGGCGGGCGTTCGGGCTCTGGATGGCGCTGGCGATCACCTGGAAGGAAGACATCGCCTTGGCCATCCTGATGGTGGGGATCCTGCTGGTGGTCCGGGGCTTCCGCCGGCCAGGATGGGTCACGATCCTCTCGTCGCTCGCCTACTTCGTGATCGTGACACGGTTCGTCATCCCCGCGTTCTCCGATGGTGTGGTCTTCTATGAAAACTTCTACGGCGATCTGGGAGCCAGCCCCGTTGACGTCGCTCGGACCGCTCTGACGGATCCGGGAGCCGTCGGTGGCACGCTCGTCCAACATGGCTTCGTCAGCTACGTCCGCGATCTCCTGGCTCCCTTTGCCTTCCTTCCCCTGCTTTCCCCCTTGACTCTCCTGATCGCCGTCCCTCAGGTGCTGGCCAACCTTCTCACCACGGTTGACTGGACTCAGAATCTTCGGGTTCATTACGCGGCGATGCCGCTGGCCGCGGCCTCGCTGGCTTTGGTGGAGGGCTTTGCCCGGATTAGGGGCGATGGAATCCGGAGATTCGTCCTCGGGGGCGTTGCCGCCATGTCGCTGGCCACGGCGGTCGCCTGGGGAACGCTGCCGTTCGCGGTCGAATACGACCGAGGGATCTGGCCCATCTACGGCAACGACCGTCGCTCGTTGCTCGAGGCGGCGGTGGCCATGCCGGGCTCCGCCGACAATGTGACAGCTACCTACAACCTCACCCCCCACCTCACCCAACGGAGGGTGATCTACACCTGGCCCAATCCCTGGCGGGCGCTGCATTGGGGAACGGGAACCGAGCAGCCCCCGGATCCTTCCGTGATCGAGTGGCTGGTGATCGACCAAACCGTGCTGGGGGACTCGGCGGCGGAGTTCGAGGCGGTCTTGGCCGACGAGTCGTGGGAGGTTCTGATGGATCAAAGTGGAGTCTTCGTCGCCAGACGCGCCCCCTAGCGGAAGCGGATACCGTTATTCCCTAGTGAAGATTTTGGTTTGCGTGAAGCGGGTCCCCGCTCCGGGGGCGCGCATCAACCTCAGCCCCGATGCCCGATCGATCGATGCTCGCCATCTGTCGTTCACCGTCAGTCCTCACGAGGAGTGCGCGGTCGAGGAAGCCATCCGCCTCAAAGAACTGCATGGGGGGACGGTCACCGTCCTCACGCTCGGGCCGTCGGAGGCCGAGGAACAGCTTCGCTACGCCATCTCGGTGGGAGCCGATGAGGCGGATCTGCTCGCCAGTGAGGAGGTGGACATCGATCCGCAGGCCACGGCCGCCGCCCTGAGCGACCGCATCAAGGAGCTCGAAGGCGATACCGGCCGGTTCGACCTGATCCTGGTGGGGAACGAGTCGGCCGATTCCGGCGGCTACCAAGTCGGGGTTCGGATAGCTCATGCTCTCAGTCGGCCGGTCATCAGCGGGATCAAGGGCCTCAAGGTGGAGGATGAAACGGTGGAGGCACGGAGAGAGATCGACGGCGGGTTCGAGATCTACCGGCTGCCGCTGCCCGCGATCGTGGCGGTCAAGGAAGGGATCAACCTCCCCCGCTATCCGACATTGCCGGGTCGCCTCCGGGCCAAAAAAGCAGAAGTGAGGACGGTCGGCTATCGGCCCAGGCCCGGCGGGTTGAGCATGGTTTCCCTCGTCACCCCGGTGGAGCAGCAGACCAAGACCAGGATGCTGGGCCGGGGATCCGAGGCAGCTCCGGCGGTGGTCGACCTCTTCGAGGAGCTGGGCCTCCTGTGAGCCGAATCCTGGTCTTTGTCGGCGAATCCGAGGAGCTCGACCGTCAGGCCGTGTCGCTGGCGGCCGGGCTCGGGTCGGTGGAGGTGGTGTCCGTCGGCCCGACAAAGGTCGGCGGGGTCGCCCAGGCATGGCAGATCGAGAGCACGATCCTGTCTGACTACGCCCCCGAAGCCATCGCCGAGAGTCTCGCCCAATTAGTCGGACAGGAAATGCCGGCGGCGGTGATCGCCGCGGGAAGCGAGCGCGGCAACGAAGTCATGGCTCATTTGGCCGCGCTGCTTGACCTGCCGCTTGCTACCAACGTCCTCACGGTCTCGGCCGACGCCGATGACTGGCGTCTCAGCAGGGCGCGCTGGGGAGGAAGCCTGATCGAAGAGGCCACCCTTTCGGCTTTCGTCAAGCTCCTGACCGTGGCCCCGCATTCGCAACCGGCCTGGGAAGAATCTGCAGCGGTGACGCCTTCGGTGTTCGAGCCGGAGTTGACCGAGGAGCTGGGCAGAACTCGGGTCCGCGAGCGGGTGACCGTCAATGAGGGAATCACCCTGACGACGGCACCGGTAATCGTCAGCGGTGGGCGCGGGGTCGGCTCGGCGGAGGGGTTCGCGGTCCTCGAAGAGCTGGCCGGCGTCCTCGGGGGGGCGGTGGGGTGCTCGCGGGTGGTGACGAACAACGGCTGGCGATCGCATCGGGATCAGGTGGGACAAACCGGCACCAGGGTGGCCCCCAACCTCTATGTCGCCTGCGGGATCTCGGGCGCCATCCAGCATTGGGTGGGGATGATGGCGGCCAAGAAAGTATTGGCGATCAACACCGATCCCGAGGCTCCGATGGTCACCAAGGCCGACTACGCCGTGATCGGAGATCTGCACGAGGTGCTACCGGCCATCATCGCCGAGATGAAGCGACGCCGGGAGACGCCATGAAGATGCCGCAACCGAGCATGGCGGCCAAGGAATTGTTCCAGAGGCTTTTACCCGAGGCCGCCGATCTCACCTCGCGGCCGATGTTTGGCCAGCTGGCCGGCTTCGCTAACGGGAATATGTTCCTGTGTCTCTTCGGCGACCGCATCGCCGTCAAACTGCCCGACCCGAAGGCGGCCGAGCTCTTGGGGGTGGAAGGCGCCGCCCCATTTGTTCCGATGGAGGGCCGAGCGATGAAGGGTTACGTCGTCCTGCCTTTGGATTGGCACTCCGACACCCACGAGGCCGAGCATTGGGTTGAGCAGTCGCTCGCCTACGTTCGTACTCTTCCACCCAAGGAAAAGAAGCCGCCGAAGAAGAGGAAATAGCCGATGGAGATTCTCAAGGCCGGCCATCGGGGAAGGCTTGATCAGGAGATCATTCTCTGGCTGACGACCGTTCGTCCCAACGGGCAGCCCCAGACCTTGCCAGTCTGGTTCGTGATTGACGGCAACGACCTCCTGGTGTGGTCCAAGGAAGGTGATCGCACCAAAAACCTTGCCAAGAATTCATTGGTGTCGGTCCATGTAAACGACAACGGCACCGGGGGCAACATCCTCAGCATTGAGGGAGAGGCTGTCATCGAGCCCAACCTGGGACTACCCAGCCAGCATCCTGACTACGTCAAGCGCTACCAGCGGCGGATGGACAGGTCTCGCTGGACCTGGGACTGGTTCGACAGCGCCTACAAGGTTCCAATTCGGATTAGTCCCCGGAAGGTTCGGACCGGGTGAAACCGGCTGGGATTCGACTCGGCGAAAGGATGCCGTCCGCTAGGCCGTAGGCCACTGCCTCCTCGGCGCTCATCCAATGGTCGCGATCGGTGTCCTTCTCGACCCGTTCGATGGATTGGCCGGAGTGCTGGGAAAGAATCTCGACCATCGTTTGACGGTGACGCACGATCTCTCGGGCGTGAATCTCGATGTCGCTCGCCTGTCCTTCGATCCCACCCACGACGTGTGGCTGGTGGATCAGCACTCGGGCGTGCGGTAGAACCATTCGTTTTCCCGGAGCGCCGGCGGCGAGGATTACGGCTGCAGCCGAAGCAGCGAGGCCGATGCAAGTCGTGGCGACCTCGGGGCGGAGGCTCTGGATGGTGTCGTAGATGGCCATCATCGCTGATCCCTCGCCCCCGGGTGAGTTGATATAGAGATGCACGTCCTTTTCGGGATCCTCGGCTTCGAGATAGAGCAATTGGGCGACGATGAGATTTGCCACCTCGGCGTCCAACTGCCGGCCGAAGAAAACGATCCGCTGGTCAAGCAGCTGGGAGTAGATGTCGTAGGCTCGCTCGCCTCGGGGGGTCTGTTCGATGACTGTCGGTATCAACATCAGCACTCCTTTCCCCCCTCCCCGCCTTCGGCGGTACTCCCCCCTACGGGGGGAGAAACGGGGATGTGCAACTTGTCGGTTGCAGGTTACCAGATGCGCAACCCCATGGTTGCGTATAATCGGAGAATCGATCACGAACTTCTTCCCAAAGTTGAGCGGTCCGTCGACCTCGTAGTTCCACCGGACCTCGCCTGGTCGCATCTCATCAATGGCGAGCTGGCGTCGTTGTGGATCGGCGGGACGATGGCGATCGAACCCCGGGTTGGCGGCAAGGTGTACCTCGCCACCGATGGCC
>JBOGEW010000319.1:0-25362 GCA_050742075.1 Acidimicrobiia bacterium | reverse complement strand
CACAGTCCCCCAAACAACCGAATAGCTCTGGAGGGATCGCATAGTCCGGTCTAGTGCGCGGCACTCGAAATGCCGTAGGGGGCAACTCCTCGAGGGTTCGAATCCCTCTCCCTCCGCCCAGCTTCTCGGGCTTTAGCCTGCACTACTGGAGGGATGGCCGAGCGGTCGAAGGCGGCAGTCTTGAAAATTGCTAGGTCCCGCAAGGGGCCTCATGGGTTCGAATCCCATTCCCTCCGCCATATCTGGTAGCGCTCGTCACAGAAGAAAATGAGGATGCGACACGAAGAAGCAACCTCCGGCGGCGTGGCCTAGTTCACGCTGTTCGTCTTGGGATCCAACAAGGAGAGTGACCCATGCGGAAGATCATTGTCGGCGCCCAGGTTTCGATGGACGGCGTCATGCAGGCCCCCGGCGGGCCGACCGAGGACCCGACCAAAGGCTTCAAGTTCGGCGGCTGGGTGATGCCCTATTTCGATCAGGAGTTTGGCGAAGAAATCGACCGCCTCTTCAAGGAGAAGTTCGACCTCCTGCTCGGCCGCAAGACCTACGAGATTTTCGCCGCGTACTGGCCTTACTATGACGAAGAGTCTCGTGATGGCGGCATCGCCAAGCTCTTCAATGACATCAAGAAGTACGCGGTTTCGCGCTCGGGTGAGGTAGATACGAGCTGGCAGGGCTCGGTCTTGCTCCGCGACATCGCCGACGTGAAGCGCCTGCGGGAGGAAGACGGCCCGAACCTCGTCACCCAAGGCAGCACCGAACTCGTGCATGCGCTGCTCGCCAACGATCTAGTCGACGCGATGAGCATCTTCACAGTGCCGGTCGTGCTGGGCAGCGGGAAAAGGCTGTTCGCCGATGGCTCGGCGCCGCACGCCTACAAGCTGACCAGCTCGCGCGTCTCGAGCAACGGCCTCATGATCGCCCACTACGAGCGCGGCGGCGAGATCAAGATCGGCGACACGCTCGATTCGCCCAGCGAACGCGAAATGGCGCGTCAGGAGCGGATGCAGCGCGAGGGCTAGTGGTTCGCTGACGCCGTCGATCCGGTGAGCACGGATGCGCGTCAAGAGTGGATCGTGCGCACCGGGTTTACCCAATCGGTTCAAGGTTGTTCGTTCTGAGCTGTCGTGATGGAATAGAACTGCCCTGACTGGGTAGGAGAATACGTCGCCGACCTCGCAGGCTCAGCGACAGTCACTCGTTCGACCCTAGTTGTTCACGACGTTGCAGGTTCGAACGTAATCCCCTTCAGGCCGCTCCTCTTGCGCATGGGCAGATATCTTCCTATAATTACGCCATGAGGAGAAAACCCGGTGCCTTGCTGCCGATCGAGGAGGCAATCCTTGCCGCTGGCCTGGATTTGCGCACCCGCAAAAACAGCGAGTTCCACGGCTTCGTCATCGCAAAACGGATTCAGGAAGTCGGTGAAGCGCAGCAGTTGACTGCGCACGGGACCTTGTACAAGGCCCTCGGACGAATGGCGGCAGCCGGGCTATTGGAGTCGCGATGGGAGGAGCCCGACTTGGCCCTAGCGGAGGGTCGGCCAAGGCGGCGCCTGTATCGGGTGACCGGAGTGGGAGAACGGGCCCTTGCGACATTGAGAGCCGAGCGCGGATCTTCGGTGTCCGGTAGACGAGTGGGGCTGGCTCCTTCTTGAGCGCTCCGCGTTACATCGCCGAGAGCCTCGTTCGCCGCTGGGTACGGCTCTACACACTCGGTCTCGAGGCTAATGACCGTCACCACCGCGCCGCCGAGATCGACTCCGATCTTTGGGAACACAGAACCTACGCCCGAAACGAGGGTGACAGCCCTATGTCCACCTCGCGCTCCATCCTCGGGAGATGGATAGCCGGGCTGCCAGCCGACTTGAGTTGGCGGGCTGCCCAGGTACGTCGCAACGGTCGAACAACAAAGGAGCGAATGATGACCAACCGGCTCGGAGGGTATTGGTGGCAGGCGTTGGCAGTGCTCACTGGCGGGGCCACGGTCTACGCAGGAATCCGTCAGTTCTTCACTGACGAGGTGTCAAGCGGAGTGAGCCCAGGAAAGGTCGGTGCCCTAGTCCTATTTGTCGGCGCAGGAGCCGTGACATTCCTAGGCCTGGCCGTTCATCGCACCAGGCCCCGCCTGGGTGCAGGCATGGTCATCGGTGGTGTGCTGCCGATGGCGCTTATCGGTGGATTCGGGATCGGGATCGTTGTTGGGCTCATCGCGTCATTGATGGGTGGTGAGGGCTGGTGGTGGCTGCCGGTGGGGATCGCTAGCGCAGTTGCTACCGCAGCAGGTGTAGGCGCCTTCAATTCGTGGTGGCATGCCGCCCGGAGTCGTGTTGCCAGAAGGCCGCGGGTCCAGGTTTTTCCGATCGGTTTGGTATTGGCGGGCCTGCTCGCGGCAGGAGTGGGGGTAAGCATGGGTCTGTTTACGATCCCATTGTTGGGTTTGGGAGTGATTGCCGTTCTGATCGGCGTCCGTCTCTGGATCCGACACATAAAAACGGCAACTTGAGAGGCCGCGCTTCTGAGGTCCTATAGGTGAGCGACAGCATGAGTTCCATTCTCGATTCATTGGACGTGGTTCGAAACTAGTCCCATCAGGCCAATCTTCGTGATGACGGCAACCACGTTTCCTACGGATCTGGATCAACCGCTTCTACTTCACCGGTTAGCGGAGCCACCGCAAGCTGTGTTACAACCAAGCTGAAACGGAATCAAGACCGGCTACCAGCTTCTTGCTGGCGGCGCCATCCGTAGCGCGTAAGCCCGCGTGGTTTGTAGACGTTGAGAACTTGGACGCAGAGCAGGATTGCGAGGCCGATGCTCGGATGGGCGAGGTCGCCACCTAATGCACGGAGGGCTGCACCTTCGGCTGTCTGGGCGGCGTTGGCCAGCTCGCTCACAGTTGGCATGTGAAGGATGAGAATGACTGCGGAGAACAGGGTGAGTGCGAACGAGATGAGAACCCAGTAATGGCGGAATAATCCCCACCTGGTGCCGAGCGATATGAGTAGCCCGGTGAGGAGCGAGGTCATGGCCAAAGGTACGATCACGAACCAGCCGATTACCTCCATCCCGATCCACGCCGAGCGCACGGTCGAGACGCTTGCGCTCCTTAGGGCCGTGATTCCCAAGCCCAGGTAACCCAAAATCGCACCAATCCAGCCGACTGACACTGTGAGGTGCGCGGCCAAAACGCCTTTATGTAGGGGCGGGCTGAGCCTCAATTCACGTGCATGCCGGGCCCGTGCTGACCCCCCGTGACTAGCTGAAGCACGACCACCACGATGATCACCACCAAAACCGCGATACCCGATAGCTTGAGCCAGCGAGGGAGACCGGGCCCCTGTTCGGCCAGTGGATTCTTCTCTGAATTACCCGGAGGCAACTTCATCGGATCGGTTATGAAAACTCCTCTCGTCCGAGACTCCAACCGTAGCCTTATCAAGACAAGGTGTCTACTTAAAAGACGAAGCGTCAACTAGTGCACACAACGTATAGTGGGTGAGATGCCCAGGCTGTGGATCGACACGATCGAAGCGCACCGCGGTGAGGTGAGGCAAGCTGTCATTGATGCGGCGGTTTCACTAGTCGCTCAGCACGGTCTGGTGGGAGTGACTATGTCGGGGATTGCAGAGTTAGCGGGGATTGGACGGGCCACTCTCTACAAGTACTTCCCTGACATCGAAGCGATTCTGTTCGCCTGGCATCAGCGCGAGATCGAGAGGCATTTGTCGCATCTCATGACTGCTCGCGACCAAGTTCAGGGAGCCGAGGCGAGGCTTGAGGCAGTACTTAGGGCTTACGCGATGATCACATTCCACTCGCGGGGACATGGCGACGATGAGTTGGCGGCTCTCATCCACCGAAACGATCAGGTGGCGCAGGCCGAGCGCCAATTACACAGCATGATCAAAGGCTTGTTGAGCGAGGCGGTCGGCTTTGTTCGCCAAGACATATCGTCGGATGAGCTCGCGTCGTATTGCCTGCATGCTCTGGCTGCCGCGGCTCGGATGCGTAACAAGGCAGCGGTCTCTCGGTTGGTCTCGGTGACCCTTTCCGGTCTATACGCCACCGCATCGAGCGCCTGATCCGTTCCTAGAAGTCGGAGGAGTAGAGATGACCCATCATGACTACCAAAACCATCTGACTGGCGACGTAGCCACAGAGGCTGACTCGCAAGCCGTTGGTTCCGGAGCCCATGCCGGACATCACTCCGGCCAGGGGGGCGGCCACGACAAACACGCTGGCCACAGCGTGGCCATGTTCCGCGATCGCTTCTGGCTCTCGTTTCTGCTCACGCTTCCAGTCGTCTTCTTCTCGGAGATGGTCCAGGAGTGGCTGGGATATACCGCGCCCACCTTCCCGGGTTCGGGGTGGATCGCGCCTGTCCTGGGGACAGTGATCTTCATCTACGGCGGATCACCCTTCCTCAAAGGGGCGGTACAAGAGGCGCGCGATCGGCAGCCAGGAATGATGCTCCTCATCGGGATGGCGATCACTGTCGCCTTTGCGGCTTCGGCGGCCACCACCCTGGGTGTTTTTGACCTCGAATTCTGGTGGGAGCTTGCCGCCCTGATCACGATCATGCTCCTCGGTCATTGGATGGAGATGCGCGCCATTGGTCAGGCCCGAGGCGCTCTGGCCGCCCTCGCTGAGCTGCTGCCGGATGAGGCGGAGCGAGTTACCGACACTGGAACCGAGACAGTCTCAATTGCCGAACTGAAGGTTGGCGACCTGGTACTGGTGCGACCCGGCGGTCGTATTCCCGCCGACGGCGAGATCGCAAGCGGCGAGGTCGAGGTCGACGAATCGATGGTGACTGGGGAGTCAAAGCCGGTGGCCAAACAAGCCGGGAACCGGGTGGTGGCTGGCACCGTTGCCACCGACAACTCGATCCGGGTCCGGGTCGCGGCTGTTGGAGATGACACCGCTTTGGCCGGGATCCAACGACTGGTCGCGCAAGCGCAAGCGTCGAGTTCGCGGGCCCAGGTGTTGGCCGACCGAGCGGCGGCATTGCTCTTCTACGTGGCGGTGGGTTCTGCCCTCGTCACAGTGATCGCTTGGCTGATCGCCGCCCAACCCGACCAGGCAGTGGTGCGGAGCGTGGCCGTCCTCGTGATTGCCTGTCCCCATGCGTTGGGCCTAGCGATTCCGCTGGTAATCGCCATCTCCACCTCGATGGCAGCCCGCAACGGGATCCTGGTCAAGGACCGATTGGCCCTGGAGCGGATGCGCAACATCGACGTGGTGCTCTTCGACAAAACCGGCACCCTGACCAAGGGGAGTCACCGGGTTAGTGCCATGAGGGCTTTCGACGGCGACGATGAGGGACTACTTCGGCTGGCGGCTGCGGTCGAAGCGGATTCCGAGCACCCCCTTGCCAGGGCCATCGTCACCGCGGCGAAAAGCCTCGGCGACACTCCCGTTGCCACCGGATTCCGCGCAATGAGTGGGCGGGGCGTGGAAGCCGAGATCGCGGGAAACAAAGTCGCGATCGGGGGTCCCGCGCTCCTCAGCGAACGCAAGGTGGAGGTGCCCCGGGAACTGGAGGCGGCGGTAAGTGAATGGAAGGGTCGGGGCGCGGCCGTCCTCTATGTGCTCAAAGAAGGAAAGGTGATAGGAGCGATCTCGCTCGAGGACGAGATCCGGCCCGAGTCGAAGGCGGCGGTCGACGAGCTTCACCGGCTCGGGGTCCAGGTGGCGCTGATCACCGGAGACGCTCGCCAGGTGGCCGAGGCGGTCGGGTCAGAACTTGACATCGATCAGGTTTTCGCCGAGGTGCTCCCGGAGGACAAGCACTCGAAAGTCGCCGAGCTCCAGGGCCAAGGGCATCGGGTAGCGATGGTTGGAGACGGAGTAAACGACGCGCCCGCTCTTGCCCAAGCCGATGTCGGCATTGCCATCGGGGCGGGGACCGATGTTGCGATCGAGTCAGCGGGGATCGTCTTGGCTTCCGATGACCCGAGGGGGGTGGTCGGGATCCGACGCCTTTCTGAGGCGGGATATCGGAAGATGATCCAGAACCTGGTGTGGGCGGCCGGCTACAACGTCGCCGCCATACCTCTCGCCGCTGGGGCGATGGCATGGGCCGGCATCGTTCTAGCGCCTGCCGTGGCCGCGATTCTGATGTCCGTTTCAACGGTGGTGGTAGCAATAAACGCCCAACTATTGCGGCGATTGAGGTTGAGGCCAGCGGCCTGAACTCCGAAGGCCGCCAAGCCGCTGCCAACGGGTGCCAAGCTCGTGTAGGAATTGAGCAGCGTCGACCGCTCTAGGCAAACGTCCATTTGGTGGCGCCGCTAAGTGACGGCGCGTTACCAACTCCGACCGCATGTTGGGGATCGATCCGATAAACATTCCAGGGTGGCGGGCCACCACTTGGCGCCGTATATGGGGCCGTGAATCCGTCCCCTTCCACCTCGGCGGGCCAGCCGCTCTCGCGGTATACCGCGGCGACCCGATCGAGCTCCTTGGCATCGGTTACACGATGGGCCTCACCAGTGAACACGACATCGAAGCCCGAGAGCCTGACGGCCAGCGTGCAGGCGGGATTCTTGGCCAGATTGTGCGACTTTTGGGTGCCGGGCCCACTCACGATGTACCACCCTCCGTCGATCCACATCGCACCCACCCCTGCCGCATGTGGGCGCCCATCCGGAAGGACCGTGCCAAGCACCGCGTTCACATCCTGACTAGAGGCGGTGCTGTCTTCCAGGGCCTCTACGACCGCGCTCCAGGGCAACGCCTCGTAACCGTACTGATCGAGATTGGTGGTTTCTACCGGCTTGTGAGTTGTCATCGCGTCCTCCTCGGGCGGGCTATGGGAGCTGGATCGGACAGCTCGGACCTCGGGCCTTGGCTAACCGAGAATCGCGGGTGAGAAGGGTCGCACCCATCGCCTCGGCCAAAGCAACATAAAGGGCGTCCCAAGTCCGGACCGCGTCGCGTAACTCCCATGCTCGTTCGAGCAGGGGCAGGTGACTGAACCTTTCACCCGGCCACGACCGCAGATCCTCGACGGCTTGGCTCGCTCCGGTTGAATCCAACAGGTTCCGGAACCGGTCTCGGCGGATCAGGCTCAGGACTTCGGCGTCGATCAGATGAGGGGCGGCTTGATCGGCGTCGGCGGCGAGTATCTGGCGCACCGACTCGCTTGCCTCGCCGTCGGCCACCACCTCGTAAAGACAGGAGGCATCAACGACGAGCACTGGGCCAATCGCCCCTCATCTCGTCTAAGGCGACGATGACGCTGGTTGGGTTTACCTTCGAAGGACGCCGCCGGGTTCGCTCCAGCCACTCGGCGATCGTTGGTCGGGTGGCGAGACGATTGGCTTCTTGACGTAGCAAGTCCGGCACCGAAATTCCCGCTTCGGCCGCCCGTCGAACGAGGGCGGCGTACACCTCATCATCAATGTCGCGAATTTGAATGGTCTTAGGCATATTTGCATGTTAACATGCGAAACAGCACCACGAACCCTACAGTAGAGCGCGGCCGGTGACGTAGCCAAGCCATGCGGCAATCAGTCCGCCAATGACCGACAGAAGCAGATACGCAGCGGCGAGGCCCGCTCGGCCGCTTCGGATCAGGAAGAACCCCTCCCACGCGAAGGCTGAAAAAGTAGTGAACCCGCCGAGAACTCCGATCGAAACCGGCGTAATGATCGATATTGGCAATCGTCCCATGGCCCATGTCAACAGCAAACCGAGGGCAAAGGAGCCGGAGATGTTGATGGTGAGTGTTGCCCAAGGAAACGTGGATCGAAGGGCAGTAAGCCCGATCGCATATCGCAATACAGAACCGACTGCCTCTCCGACTCCGACCCAAACAAAGCGCATTTGGCTCCTTTGCGCGAGCTCGCTGATAGAAGCGGACAGCCAGCCAGGCCAATGTGGTGTCGAGTCGGCCGGCTGCCTCCCCGTGGAAGTTAGCCAGACCCACCACCAGGGCCGACACGCGGGATCTTCCGCAGAGGAACAGCTTCCTCCGACCATTTCGGGTTACTCAGGCGGAGAGGACCTCCCGGGTAAAAGAAAGCCGCGATCGGCTACGACGTTGCCATGGCCGGAAATACCCTCGTACCGAAAGGGAGTATTCCGGGGGTAGCGAATTGGTCGCCCGGCTCTCCCAATCCGGGCGGTCCTTGTGAACCGCCATCCAAAGAGGACCGATCAAAACCCGCCCTGACCATCGCTAGGCACCTGAAAGCGGTATCCCATGCCCGGTTCAGTGAGGAAATAGCGCGGTGTGCTGGGCTGCGGTTCGAGCTTGCGTCTGATCTGGGCGATGAATACCCGGAGATAGTTGGTTTCTTCCCCGTACTGAGGACCCCAGACCTCTTTCAGCAATTGAGATTGGCTAACGAGCTTCCCCTGATGCCGGACCAGGATCTCGACCAGCCCCCATTCGGTCGGAGTGAGCTTGATCTCCTTTCCTGCCTTCGTCACTTGCTTCCGGGCGAGGTCGATTGTGAAATCCTTTGAATTGATTACCGGTAGGTCGGTCTCGGGGTCGAGATCCCGCCGGAGAGCGGCTCGCAACCGGGCCAGAAGCTCGCCCATTCCGAAAGGCTTGGTGACGTAGTCGTCGGCTCCGGCATCGAGGGCGGCGATCTTCTCCCGCTCTGCCTCGCGCACCGAGAGGACGATGATGGGGACGTTTGACCAACCCCGCAGTCCTCGGATCACGTCAACGCCGTCTATTCCCGGGAGACCCAGATCGAGGATGACCGCGTCCGGTCGATGGTCGGCCGCCTTGCGGAGGGCCTCTTCTCCATTGGCGGCCGCCTCAATCTGATAACCGAGGGCCTTGAGGTTGATGCCTAATGCCCGGACGATCCCGGGTTCGTCGTCGACGACGAGGATGCTCGGCTTCTCAGGCACGGGTGCTCCGGTGGGCAAGCTCTGCTGGGGACTTCGGAAGGACAGCGGACTTGAACGCGATGACCATCGTGGTTCCGCCACCGGGCGTGTTTTCGATGGTCAGACTGTTGTCCATTGAGTCAAGTAACCCCCGCGAAACAGCGAGACCCAAACCAACGCCTTCGCCCGACTGCTGGCCCAGTCGCTGGAATGGTTGGAAAACCAGGTCGCGGGCGGCCACCGGAATGCCCGGGCCCCGGTCAATGATCCGCAATTCGACCCGACCACCCACTTCGGCCGCCGTGATCCGGACTGGGTCACCGGGACGCGACCAAGTCAAGGCGTTCTCGACGAGGTTGGCCACAGCCCGTTCTAAGAGGTCAGGGTCTGTTTGCACCGGCGACAGCGATTCAGAGATGTCGACCGAGACCCTTTCCGACGCATGGCCAAGTCCCGAGAGCGCTGAAGAGACGACCTCATCGAGTCCCACCGGGCGGAAGAACACGTGCATCGCCCCGGCCTGGAGCCGACTGGCGTCGAGCAGGCGTCCCACCATCCGGTTGAGGCGCTCGGCCTGGTCGACGGCTTCTTGCAAGAACGAACGGGTTTCGGTTGGGGACCAATCGACCCCGGTCTCGAGCAGGCTGGTGAGCGAAGCCTTGATGGTGGCGAGAGGCGTCCGCAGGTCGTGGGAGACCGCATCGAGGAGCGCAGTGCGCAGTCGATCGGTCGCCAGCATGGCTTCCGCCGCTCGTGCCTCTTCTTCGAGCTCCTCGCGTTCCATGGCAAAGACGATCTGAGCGGCGAAGGCGCGAAGAACCATCCGGTCATCGACCGTGAGGCGTCCGTCGAAGAGCACCAGAACCGTATCCGGGGTGAGTTCGATCACCTCGGTGCCATCGTCGGGCGCCAAGAGCTCACGGTCTCCGGACCAGGCCAATGATTGCCAGGCACCACCCTCGCGGCGAAGCAGGCTCACAGCCCCCAAAGAAAAAACCTCTGTGATTCGAGCTACGAGTCCTTGCTCGTTGGATCCGAGAGCGGATCGACCTGCAGAAACGCTGGCGGCCAGAGCCTCTGCTTGAGCGCGGGCCCGCCGCGCTTCTGCACTCCGCCGGGTGGACAGACCGACCAAAAGGCCGACTGCCAATGCCACCACGAGGAAGACGAAGATCGAAACCAGGTGATCCGGGTCACCCACCATCAGGGTATGGAGCGGTTCGGTGAAGAACCAGTTGGCGAGGAGGAATCCGGCAAGGGCAGTAACAACCGCTGGGAGGACGCCACCGATCACTCCCACCACGACGGCTGCGAGGAGGTAGAGGAGGAGCACGTTGTGAAGACCGAGGCGTTCTGACAGGCCGTCGAGGAGCCAGGTGAGGAGAGGGAGTCCGACAATCGCAACGGCCCAGGCACTCGTCGTCCGCGTCCGCGGCAGCGCCTCGCGGGACTGATGCCAAGTCGGACGGTGGCTTTTCACGTTCAAAAGCTACAACCGCTCGAACCCGTCAAGATTCGGACCGACCCGTTAGGAAATCGTCAAGATCGAGGGCTTGGCTGTGGGTCGGGGTATCAATGAGGCAGATGGCCCTCAGTCAGTTGACGACGTAGTCGCGAGACGACTCCACCTCACTGATATCCCTTTGTAGTCCCATGACTTCTTGGACGACAGTCAAGCGCCGGGTCATTGGCCGGCCTCTCTCCTCTCACGACGAAGCCGAGCAGCTCCTTCCCAAGCGTTTGGCCCTGCCGGTATTCGCCTCTGATCCCCTCTCCTCGGTCGCCTATGCCTCCGAGGAGGCGATGCTCGTCCTTGCCCTGGCCGGGGCAGGCGCCCTCCGTCTGTTGACGCCCATCAGTTTGGCTGTCGCTGCCCTGCTCACGGTGGTAGTTGTCTCCTACCGCCAGACCATTCGTGCCTATCCACAGGGTGGGGGAGCCTTCATCGTCACTCTCGAGAATCTGGGCGTTGGTCCGGGGGTGGTGGCGGCGGCCGCCATCCTGACCGATTACGTGCTGACGGTGGCCGTTTCGGCAGCCGCGGGGGTGGCGGCGATCACCTCCGCCTACCCGACGTTGCTCGAGTGGCGGGTCGAGCTCGCTCTGGCCTTCGTCGTGCTGCTGACTGTTATGAACCTGCGGGGGACGAAAGAATCTTCCCGTCTGTTTGCGCTCCCAACGTATGCGTTCGTGGTCACGGTCTTCACGATGCTGATTGTTGGGTTTTGGCAATGCGCCGATGGCGTCTGTCCACGAGCCCCCTCGGCCGGAACCGATCTCGTGCCCGAGCTCGGTGGCATCACCTTGTTTCTGATCCTGCGGGCCTTCGCTTCTGGATCTACGGCTCTGACTGGTGTGGAGGCCGTGGCTGATGGTGTCCAGGCGTTCCGAGAACCGAAGAGCCGTAACGCCGCCGCCACCCTCGGGATCATGGCCGTCATCTCGATTTCGATGTTCCTGGGAATCTCGACTCTTGCGCGACTGTTCGACGTCAGAACCTCCGAGCACTTGGTCGACGAATATGGGACCGTCATCTCTCAGATCGGCCGTACCGCATTCAGTGGCGGTGTGGGGTTTTGGATTCTGCAGGTCGTGACGGCAGGCGTACTGATCCTGGCGGCCAACACCGCCTATCAGGACTTTCCTCGGTTGTCGGCGATTCTGGCTCGGTATCGCTTCATGCCCCGGCAGTTTCGCAACCGTGGCGACCGGTTGGTCTTCTCCAACGGAGTTTTCGCTCTTGCTCTCCTCGCCGGGCTGTTACTGGTGGCCTTTGACGCCCAGGTTTCGAGGCTGATTCAGCTCTACGTGGTCGGAGTCTTCACCAGCTTCACTCTCAGCCAATCCGGAATGGTGAGACATTGGATAAGGACACGCGAACGCGGCTGGGCTCGCTCGGTGGTCATCAACGCTCTGGGGGCGACGACGACTGGGGTCGTGCTCGTCATCGTGTCAGTCGTCAAATTTTCACATGGAGCTTGGATAGTCATGGTGGCGGTGCCGTTGCTGGTGGCAGGGATGATGGGTATCAACCGGCACTATCGCCGGGTGGCTTTGCATCTCGGCCACGTCCCTCCCAACGGTCATCCGAAATCACATCGTGTGATCGTTCTCGCCGCTCACACCGACTCAGCCACCGAACGCGCTCTTCGCTATGCGGCACTGATCGACCCCGAAAGCATCAACGTTGTCCACGCGGTTGAGCCCGAGGAAAGTGAAGACCTGGTACACATCTGGGGCCGGCTCTACCCACAGCATCCACTCGTTCTGCTTGAACCAGACCGTGAGCCCATTGTCCGACGGATCCGCAACTACATCCGCGCCGAGAGAGATGCTCACCCAGATGCGCGGATAACGGTCGTTCTGGCTGAGCGCTTTCGTACCCGCAAGTTGCGGACCATCTTTAGCCACCCCCACAGCCTCATCCTCAAGGCGCTGCTCTTGTTCGAGCCCGGAGTAGCAGTGACGGATCTAACCGTGGTGCAGGGCCGGCGGGCTCATCGAGTCCCGCAGGCGACTATCGATCGACATGTGCTGGTGCTGACGGTAAGCGAGGTCACTAGACCCACCCTCGATGCGCTTGAGTATGCCAAGCAGTTACGTCCGGATGCACTGCATTGCGTCCATGTCGACGTTGACGAGCAACAGCGGGAACGAGTCGAGGCGGCTTGGCTCGCCAACGGTCTCGCTCCAGAGCTGGAGATAATTCACAGCCCGTATCGGGGTATCACTCGGCCCCTCATCAGATACGTCAGACGGAAGCGCCGAGATGAGCCTCCCGGCACCCTGATCAATGTCATGCTGCCGGAGTTCATCGTTTCTGGTCGACTTGGTCAGCTGCTGCACAATCAAACCGGCCTGGCCATCAAGGGCGTATTCGCGGCCGAACCGGACGTCGCAGTGACCAGCGTGCCGTTCCACCTCTCCACGGCTGGTCATCTCAAAGAGACGGATTCGGTGAGAGCCTGACCTGGGATCAGGAGACGATCAACACGACGGCCGCCACCAGGGCCGCAATCACGGCCAGCACCCAGCCGAACACCGCTCCCAAGAGCGCCAAGGCGACCAAGAGGCCGTCGTTCTCGGCGCCTTGCGGGCGGGACTTGGTGGTTTCATCGAGACCAACCCCCGTCGGTATTCGATGTCGGACTGGCGCATTTGGCATACCTGAGTTGTTCTAGGGCGGTTCCGGTCCCTGGAATGAAGCCTTGATGGATTCCTGACACGGGCAAGCACATCCCTATGGCTTCCTAATGGGGACCTTGGCCGCTATTGCTCAAAGAAGCCGATCCGTGATGGAATGGGGGCAGACCGGCACCAGGTTGGAATAGTGACCGGGTGTGGAGAGGTGGCCGAGTGGTCGAAGGCGCTCGCCTGCTAAGCGAGTGGAGGGTGATATAGCTCTCCCGAGGGTTCAAATCCCTCCCTCTCCGCCGAACTGTGTCGATTTACCCGGTCTCACCCGAGGTAAATCGACACACAAAAAGCTCAGCTGGGAGCAGGTTGCTCTTCGACCGCATCCAAGCTTTCCAATGCGCGAGCAACGAAGATGGTCAGGCCCGCTAGTAACCCTCCACCTACCACGAACGTCGTCTCGAGACGGAAGCGAGTTGCCAACCAACCGCCAAGAAGCGCTCCCAGCGGAAAGGAACCGTAGGCAATAAATCGATAGGCGCTCATAACTCGGCCGAGGAGGCGATCAGGGGTGGCACCCTGGCGATAACTCACCGCCACCACGTTCCAGAATTCGGTGCCGAGGCTCATGATCGCCATCCCGACGAAGGTCACGGGAATCGATCTGGCCAAACCAATTGCGAGCAGGCTGAGTGCCATCGCCCCCACCGATGCCACCACGATGCGACGTCGATCCCAGGTGGCGGCCACCCGGCCGGCGCCGAGGCTTCCGGCCAGCGCTCCCATTGCGGAAGCGACGAACAACGCCCCGAATCCGATCTCGGGAAGCCCGAGTACGTCGCTAGCGAAGAGGACCAGAATCGCCATCGCCGCGGTTTGCGACAGGTTTATCACCGCCGCCCCAATGGCCAGAGTTCTGATGTTGTGGTGGCGCCACACCCAGACCAGGCCCTCTCGTAGGTCAGATCCCAGCGAATGCCGCTCCACCGCTCTTGGGGCCCGCGCAACTCGGAGACCTACCAGCAGAAGCGAGCTGACGAGGAACGTCAGGCTGTCGAAGAAGGCGGGCAGGGCCGCAATCAATCCAAACAACAGTGCCCCGATCGGAGGCCCGACGAACTGGTTGGCCGTGAGCTGTCCGGCGAAGAGACGGCCGTTGGCTCGCTCCAGGGAACCGCCTTCCACCACGGTCGGAACGACGGCCATTGCTGCCGAGTCGAACAATGTCTCGGCCACGCCGAGCACGAAGACCACTGTGTAGAGCGCCGGTAGTGAAGCGTTGCCGGTCGCCACGGCCAGTCCCAGCAGCCCAACCACCCCGGCCCGCAGCAGATCGACCACCCACATCAACATCACCCGATCAACGCGATCGACGACCACCCCGGCGGGAAGCCCGAAGAGAAGCCACGGCAAGGTGGCGGCGGCAGTCATTCCCGCCACCGCTTGCGGGGAGGAGGAGATCGAGGCGGCGAGCAGGGGAAAGGCGGCGACGATGACGCCGTCGCCGAGATTTGAGATCGTTGATGCCAGTAGCAGCCTTCGAAAAGCCGAGCTTGACCGCACCTCCCAATTCTTCGGGGTTTGCGCCGGGGGGCGCTTGTAGATCCTTGCGATTCTCAGCCGGCGAGCAGCGACCTCATCGCCGAAGGGGCCGAGCCGAGCCGCCGGCGAAATTCCTTGCTCATGTGGGCGTGGTCGTAGAAACCGGCCTCCACCGCCAGTCGAGCCAGGTCGTCGGCTCCGTCAGCGAGGCGGTTGAGGACGTGACGCACGCGTAGGGTGGTCCGATACTCGGTCATCCGCGTGCCGGTCGTTTGCTTGAAGACCCGGCTGAGATGAAAGGGCGACGATCCCACCCGCCGGGCAATCGTGGCCAAGTCAATGTTCTCCTGATAGCTGGCGCCGAGCTGCTCCCTCGTGGTTTCGACCAGAACTCGCGCCCGTGCCGTTGGATCGGTCGGGGGTGGGAGGAAGTGAGTGAGGCGGAGCAAATCGAGCGCTTCCTCTTCGATTTCGAGCGCTGAAGACGTGGCCGACCTGGGGAGGACACGCAACCGATGGTGTCTGATCGCCAACCAATCGGCGATCGGGACCGAGGCCCGTCGGAATCGCCCATGCCGATCGAGCAACGGCTCCACGACCGTGACGGGAAACTGGATCTCGGTGTTGGCGTCACCTGCGTTGGTGGGATGAATCGTGATCTGCTCGGCTCCCTCGCTGCGGAAGAGAGCCACCGTCGGATCCGCGATCACTCGACCTCCGGGGGTCTCGTGGATGTAGACCCCCCGTCGGGGAATGCTGATCCCGAAAGCGGGCTCGACTTCGATATCGCTCGGTCGCTGTGGGCCTGGCTCGCAGGAGACGTCGACTATCGCCACCGACGGAGAGCCAAATACGCGAGTTGATCTCAATCCGACCGGACCTCTTTCAGCCACTTCTCCACCAAGTCCGAAAGGATCGGAAGGGTGATGTTGCCGCTCCCCAGGCAGACGTCGTGGAAGTCCTTGATGTCGAACCCATCACCGAGATCGACCTGGGCCCTCTCCCGGAGACGGAAGATCTCGCGCTGACCGACCTTGTAGGCGAGGGCCTGGCCCGGCATTCCGATGTAGCGATCAACTTCCACCTGCACCGAGGGCTCATCGATCGCACACCAATTGTGCATGTAATCGACCGCCTGCTGGCGGGTCCAGCCCAGGGCGTGCAGACCGGTATCGACCACCAGTCGGCAGGCCCTCCAGGCATCGGCGGAAACCATTCCCAGCCGCGCCAGGTCGCTCGAGTAGAGACCCATCTCGTCGGCGAGCCGTTCGGAGTAGAGGCCCCAACCCTCGACGAATGCGTAGGTCAAGGCATGCTTTCGAAATTCGGGGATGTCTCCCAACTCGGAGGAAAGTGTCAGCTGGAAGTGATGGCCGGGGTTGGCCTCGTGGTAGGCAACCGCCTCACCGGAGTAACGCGCCCGACCGGGGGCGTCGTACGTGTTGATGAAATAGATGCCGGGCCGCGACCCGTCTGTGGCCGGTGGGTAGTAGTAGGCCGGTGGGACGTCCTTGGCGATCGCTGCCGGCACCTCTTTGACCGCGCAGTTGGCGGACGGTTTGAGGTTGAACCAATCGGGAGCGGCGGCCCAGGAGCGGGAGACATAGGTTTCGGCGTCGTTGGTGATCTCGGCCGCGTCCTCATAGCGAAGGGCGGGGTCGTTTCGCAGCCGATCGAGCACCTCGGACAGATCTGACGTGCCCAGCGTGTTCTCGCCCAATGCCCGGAACTCGTCGGCCAGGCGACCCTCCGCCTCCTCTCGCCCGATGTCGTGCAGTTCCTGGGCGTCAAAGGGGAGGTTGGTGAAAGTCCTGATTGCCCGCAGGTAGTCCTCCTCCCCGCGGGGGATGTGACAGATGCCGGGATGATCGTCATCGCGGCCCCGGCCGAGAAGTTGTTGCACGCCCTCTCGGTAATTGCTCAGTGCCGGCCGAATCACCTCGGTCGAGATTTGTTCGAGCTGGCGGCGCCAGTCGCCGAGGCCGTCCCAGTCTTCGGGGCCGGCGGTCTGGGCGAAGGGGTCATCGGACGCGTCACTCCCGAGATATCCGTCGAGCTGGCTCAGAACCCGCGAGATATTGGACGCGGTGGCGGTTCGCCCGGTGCCGAACTCGGAGAGATGGCGTTCCAAGGCCTGATCGAAGAGACGCGGTACCTGCCGATAGCGCTCGACCAGGGCCGCCGCGTTCTCGGGGGAGGTGGCCACGGTTTGACCAGCGGCTTGGAGCAAACCCACCAACACACCGGTGTTGGGGTCGCAGGCGCCAAAGAGGATGCCGGTCTCGATCATGTCGATACCGACCATCGATTCGGACACGAGCATCGCGCGGGTGATTCGGCCCTGGTGGTCGAGTTCAGCTTCCGTGAGAGCCTCGGCCTCGTCATGGAATCGACGGAATTGAGTTAGCACGTCCTCGGTCGCCTCCGGGGAGATGTCGTCGAGAAGGTGGTCGAAGCGATGGTCGCCGAGGATCGTGGCAGTACTGGGGTTAGCTTCGAGGTAGCGATCCCAGTAATCGGCGGCGAGGCGGTCGATTTGCGTCATAGCCCGATTGTTGCAGTCGTCCAAACAGGGCGCGATCGGACCAAACCAGGAACGTCGTCGACTCCGAACCTCCGTGGCGAATGCCTGCAACCGCTATGACGCCGATTGGCGGCCATTGGACGTCGGTAGCCTGGGCCGGCCCGTCGATGGATTCCTCTCTGCCGCAGTCACGTGCCACCTCTGAGCTCGAAGATCTCATGCAGGCCGTGGCTCGAAGCGACGAGACGTCCTTTGCCGCCCTCTACGACCGCACGTCGGCAATGGTCTTCGGAGTTGTCCGCCGGATCGTTCGCTCACAGGAGCACGCCGAGGAAGTGACCCAGGAGGTATACCTCGAAGTCTGGCGAAAGGCTCGCAACTGGGATCCCAACCGGGGATCGGCCCTCACCTGGATCATGCTGATCGCTCGAGCCCGCGCCACCGATCGGGTCCGGAGCGAACAGGCTTCCCGCGACCGCCAGGAACGGGTGGCACCGGGCTGGGTCGAACGCCCCGCCGATCAGGTGGCGGATGAAGTCTCCACCGCCATCGAACAGGGAGAGGTCAGAAACCTGTTGAGCCACCTGACCGATTTGCAACGCCAGGTGATCGAACTGGCCTATTTCGGAGGCCGCACCTATCTCGAGGTGGCGGAGCTGCTGAACCTCCCTCTAGGGACCGTAAAAACGCGCATGCGCGACGGCCTGCTGCGGCTTCGGCAGGCATTCGGGGTGACTTCATGAGCGAGTTCGAAGATCTCGCCGCTCCCTATGTCCTCGGGGCGCTCGAGCCTGAGGAGCGCAGGCGCTTCGAGGCTCACCTGCAGGAGTGCGCCCAATGCACCGCCCTCGTCAGCGAACTCTCGCAAGGAGCGATCTCCCTCGATCAGGCGATGGCGGTCGAGCCACCGGCTGAGCTGAGAGCCCGGGTGCTGGCAGGCCTGATAACCACGAGGGCCGACGCCGATGTGATCACGATCGATCGAAGGCGACGCTCGGCCTGGCGGTTGACCTGGGTGGCGGCCGCAGTGGTGGTCGTGCTCTTGGGAGGGTTGGCGCTCTTCAACCCGAATCCATTGGCGCAGGTGATGGCCGCTGCCGACGCCCGCACCGTGGAGCTGACGGTCCATGACGCCTTCGACGCCCCACTCCCGCCGCAAGCCCAGGTGGTGTTCTCGGCGGCCGAGGAAGCGGCGGCTGTCGATTTCAGCGGCCTCGCTCCCCCCGAGGAAGGTAACACCTACCAGCTATGGCTCATCGGAGAAGGCGAACCCGCTCCGGCCGGAGTCTTCGTCCCCGATGAGGACGGCGCAGCAACGATCCTGCTCCAGGGCAAAGCCCGCTCGGGCCATCAGGTGGCGATCACCCAAGAACCGGCTGGTGGCCTACCCGCCCCGTCGGGGGAAGTGCTGTTCAGCGCCCAGCTCTGATCTCGCTTTGAAGAAGCCCACAGTCATGTTCGCCTGCGTTCATAACGCCGGCCGTTCACAGATCGCAGCAGCCTGGCTCCGACAGCTCGCCGGCGATCAGGTGTCGGTGGTGTCGGGAGGCTCCGAGCCGGCTGGCCAGATCAACCCGACAGTGGTCCAGTCGATGGCCGAGGTCGGGATCGATGTAGGGGACCAGCAACCGAAGGCGTGGTCGGCAGCGGACATCCGCTCCGCCGACGTGGTGGTGACGATGGGCTGTGGCGACACCTGCCCGGTCTTCCCGGGCAAGCGCTACGTCGACTGGGAGATCGAAGACCCCTCCGGCAAGTCAGCCGACGATGTCCGGCCGATCCGGGACGAGATCGAGTCCCGGGTTCGCCGACTGATGACCGAACTTGGTCTAACTACGGTCGCTTCGCCCGGATGAGGGCGTTATACATCCCCTGCGCGGCTTCGGAAGTGAGTTCCAAGTCGATGTCGATAAAACCCGCCTGAGCGAGACCTTCCCGATACTCGTTCTCGGAGAGGGCGCCGGCGATGCACCCGGCCCAATCGCCTCGCTCCGCTCTCTCCGCGGGAGTCAGAAAATCATCGGCGACGATGTCGGCAATTCCGATCCGGCCGCCGGTGCTCAATACCCGGGCCATCTCCGCAAACACTCGCGATTTCTCAGTCGACAGGTTGATCACGCAGTTGGAGATGATCACATCAACCGAATCGTCGGGAAGAGGCAGATCCTCGATCTGACCCAAGAGGAACTCGACGTTGTCGACCCCGGCAGCGGTGGCGTTCTTGCGGGCAAGCTCGAGCATTTCGTGAGTCATGTCGACTCCGATCGCCTTTCCGCCCGGCGCCACTCTGCGGGCGGAGACGATGACATCAAGCCCACCGCCGGAACCGAGGTCTAACACCGTCTCCCCGGGGTGGAGGTCGGCCACCGCAGTCGGGTTTCCGCAACCGAGACTGACCTCGGCCAGCTCACCCATGTCCTCGTAGCCGCCGTCACCGCAGGTCGATCCCCCGCAGCACCCCGTCTGTCCTTCGAGCATTTGCAATGCAGCCGATCGATAACGCTCGGCCACTTTCTCTTTGATATCCATCAGCACGCCCTCCATTCAGCGGTCGTACGAGCCACCCCCATGACCAGTTCGGCCGCGGTGGGGAAGCATTCGAGACACAGGTCGTTTACTCGATAGAGATTGGATGTTCCTCGCTCCTCGATGAGCACGAAGCCCACCTCGGCCAGTTGCTTGAGATGATGGGAGACCGTCGACTGGCCAATGTCGAGAGCTTCGACGATGTCTCCCACCGACATCGGCTCGGCCTTGGCCGCCAAAAGGTTTAGAACCAGGATCCGGGACGGATCGCCCAGGGCTCGAAACCAAGACGCCCAAACGGCGGCGGTCTCTCGATCGATATTCATCTATCATCGACGATAATCGATGGAACTCGGACTGTCAATGGCATTGGGCGGGAACGAAGCCACAACATGGCAGCCACGGCGGCGACGATGAGCACGGAGCCGAGCGACTGGAGGGAACTGAGACGCTCACCGAGCAGGTAGCCGGTTCCGACTCCGAAGATCGGAATCAGGTTCAGAAAGAGGCCGGCAACCGCGGCCGGAACCCGGCGCAGTCCGGTCAGATAGAGCCAAAAGGCCAGGGCGTAATAGAGGATGCCTGAGACCACTGCACTCACCCAGGCGCCTCCAGACCAGGTGGAGATCGCGACTCTTTCGCCGCTCGACCAAAAGACACCAAGGACGCCCAGGGCGAAGATGAGGGCGCAGAGTTGCTGGGCGGTGAGTACCGCCAGGGTCGAGTCATCGCCCATCCACTTGCGGGTGATCACCGTGTAGATCGCGCATCCGGCGACGCCCGCCAGCGTGAAAGCGATCCCCGGCAAGGCTCCGCTGGTATCCGTCTCCACCGCGGCGAGAAAGACCCCGATGGTGGCGACACCGATGGCGAGGGCCATCGTTCCTGAGATCCTCTCCCGGAGGAGCCAGGCCGCCAAAAGCAGGATCATCACCGGTTCGGTTGCCCACAGCACGACTGACAGGCTGGCCGTGATTTGGGTCAGACCGATCAGCCCCAAGGCATAGGACAAGCCGGGGTTGAGAAATCCGAGCAATCCGAGCCGGGTTGTCTCCCGGGTCCACGAATTCTGCCGGCCGCTGACTTTCAGGAGAATGCTGAGCAGGACCAGGCTCGTCGCCAACTGAATGGGCAGTAGTGCCAGCGGGGGAATCTCGTCCACCGACTGCTTGCTGATCACGGTCGCCACTCCCCACGAGGCGGCGGCGGCGGTGAGGGCCAGGTAGTGGCGGCCGTTGCCTGTGCGGAACCTCTCCATCGATCATCGACGATAATCGATAGAGCCAGGGTTGGTGGAAGGCTTTAGTGTCAAAACCGGTGACGATCGCATCGACCATCGCCGGGAGCCTTCCCAAGCCTCGCTGGCTGGCTTCGCCCGACCAGCTCTGGGCTGAATGGATCCATGATGACGAAACCCGTGCTGAGGCCCAGCGCGACGCCGTTCGTCTGGCGGTGCTGATGCAGGAGGGGGCGGGCATCGAGATTATTTCCGATGGCGAGCAGACCCGGCGCCATTTCGTGACCACCTTTATCGAAGGCCTCGATGGCGTCGACGCGACCAATCGGGAGACGATCACGATTCGGCGGCGATACCAGGCATCGGTTCCTCGTGTGATCGGAGCGCTGGAGCGAACCCGGCCGGTGTTCCTCGATGCGGCTCAGGAGCTGCGAAGGGCGACAGACCATGCGATCAAATTCACCCTCCCCGGCCCGATGACCATGGTCGACACTCTCGCCGACCATCACTACAGAGACCGGGAGGAGATAGCGATGGTCTGCGCCGACATCCTCAACCAGGAGGCGCTCGATCTGGTCGCGGCGGGGATCGACGTGATCCAATTCGACGAGCCGGCCTTCAATGTCTTTCTCGACGAGGTGGCCGACTGGGGAGTCAGCGCCCTCGAACTCGCCGCCGCCGGACTGTCGGCGACCACCGCTGTCCATATCTGTTATGGCTATGGCATCCAGGCCAACATCGAGTGGAAACAGGGCCTCGGCCCGGAATGGCGCCAGTACGAAGTGACGTTTCCGCTACTGGCCGAGTCGTCAATCGATCAGGTCTCGATGGAGGTGGCTGGATCAAGGGTGCCATTGGAGGTGCTCGACCTCCTCGGAGACAAGGTGGTGCAAGCGGGCGTGATCGATGTCGCCACGGAGGCGGTCGAAACGCCCGAGCAAGTGGCCGCAGAGCTTGAGCGCATCCTTGAGCATCTGCCTCCTTCCCGGATCGTGGCCTCGACCAACTGCGGGATGGTGCCTTTGCCGCGACCCGTGTCTGAGGCCAAACTCATTGCGCTCGGGGCGGGAGCGGACCTAGCTCGTTCTCGACTGCTCGGGCGCCTGCAGCCCGAGTCCTCCTATGTCTTGAATCCCGCCCTGGTAGGTCATGACGACGTCGAAGCCGAGACGCTCAAGAATCCCGGTGGCGATCGCCGCCCGTGAACCCGAGGCGCATGCCACCCAAACCGGCTCGTTCCGGTCGAGCTGTTCGAGGGCCCGGTCTTCGAGATCCGGCAGGTAGATATGGATCGACCCCGATAGGTCTTCGCCAGTCCACTCACTTGGGGAACGGACGTCGAGCACCTGACGTGCCTCCCCTGTCACGATGGCTCGGGCCAACTCCCTCGCTGTGACCGTACGCGTGAATTCCAATGAGAAATCGGGCGGTGACGAGAGCTTCGACACCACTCCGACAACTCGATCGAAGCCGATTCGCGCTAGAGCTGCTACCGCATCTTCGATCTCAGCATCGGAGTCGACAACCAAGACCATTTCGCTGTTGAAGGGGAGCAGCCAGCCAACCCAGGTGGCGAAGGAGTCGCCCAGTTCAATGTTCAAGGACCCAGGTAAATGTCCGGAGGCGAATCGAAGACGGGGCCGGGTGTCGATGATGTATGCATCCGGAAACCGTCGTAGGTCGGCGACATCAATCGGCGGGGGATGCAGGTCCGGAAAACCACCAGGTTGGAGTCGGTTGAGTCGTCCCATGTGCTGGTAGTAGACGGGATAGCGCGTGAGCCCGGCCACCAGGTCGTCAACAACGTCCTCGATCGGCCGCGGTGCGAGGGCACTGTTGCGCAAGATCTCCTCGCCGATAGTCGAAGTCGACCCGTAGGTCGGGCTCGATGTGCAATACGAACCGCCGCCATGGGTCGGGTAGACGGTGAGGTCAGGGGAAAGCTCTGCCAGTCGTCTGACGCTTTGGACCTGGAGGCGAGCCAGCTGACGGGTCTGGAGCGGATCAAGAAGGTCGGTTCGACCAACGGCGCCGACCAGCAGACTCCCGCCGGTGAACAGTGCCTGGGGTTCGCCCTCGATGAGAATCAGGTAGGAGACATGTTCCGGCGTGTGACCCGGGGTATGGATGGGGCGGATGACCGTTGATCCGAAAGCAACGTCTTCAAGGTGAAACGCAGGGACATGGTCGAATCCGACTCCCGCACCTGCCGGCACCAAGAGCTCGGCCCCGATTCGATTCGCAACGGATCGCGCTCCGGACACGTAGTCGTTATGGACATGTGTTTCCAACACCCACTTGATCTCTGCCTTGAAGTCCTCGGCGGCGGAGAGAAACCGGTCGAAGTCGCGTTGCGGATCAACCAAGAGGGCCTCGCCGTTGGCGGTGAACAGGTAGGAGCGGTCACCGAGTTCCGGGGTCGGGATGGCGATGACGCGAGATGCGGAATGGGTCCGACTCCTCGGACCCATTCCAAAGTGCCCGTTCTGGGGCTGCGACATGATGAGAGCGTCCGGAGGACTTACGCCTCGGGGCCGGTGCTCACCGGGACGCCGACGAGGCTTCCGTACTCGGTCCAGGATCCGTCATAGTTCTTGACGTTCGGGTAGCCGAGCAGCTCGGAGAGAGCAAACCAGGTATGCGCCGCACGCTCGCCGATCCGACAGTAGGCGATCACCGGCTCGGTGGCTTTGACTCCCTTTCCCTCATACAGAGCCTGCAGCTGCTTGGTCGTGCGGAATGTCCCGTCTTCGTTGGCGGCCTGTGACCAAGGGATGTTCTTGGCCCCGGGAACGTGGCCTCCGACATATGGCTGTTCCTGGGGGAGGTGGGGCGGCGCCATCACCTCGCCGGAGAACTCGCCCGGCGAACGCACGTCGACCAATTTGGTCGGACCGTCACCGGAGGCGATTACTTCTGCCCGCATCGCCCGCAGTTCGGGGCGCTCGGCCCCCATGGCGAAGGTGGTCGGTTTGACGGTCTTCTCGACCTTGGTCATCGGCCGGTCCTCAAGTTCCCACTTCATGCGGCCGCCGTCGAGGAGTTTGACTTGCTCGACCCCGCGCAGCTTGAACAGCCAGTAGGCGTACGCAGCGAACCAGTTGTTGTTTCCGCCGTACAGGACAATCGTCTGCTCAGCGGAAATCCCTTTGTTGCCGAGAAGGTTGGCCAGCCGGCTTTGGGAGACGAAGTCCCGGCGAGGCAGATCGTGAAGCTCCTCTTGCCAGTCGAAGGAAACCGCTCCAGAAATGTGAGCCACCGCGAAGGCACCGGTGTCTTCGTCTACTTCGACGATCGCGATCGCGGGATCATCGAGATTTGCCGCCAGCGTCGCGGTGTCGATGAGCACCTCTGAGCGCTGAGCTATTCCTACCGTCATGTCGTTCCTTTCTGTCCGGCTCTTGCCGGACGGGCCCATGAGGATCGCCTAGCTGGGCTGGGTAGCCTTTCCTCGATCCTTCATGGAGACCCTCGCGGCAGGCGGTTCCGGTTCGGTGGAAATCGAGTAGATGAGAAAAGGTGCGGAGGACCTGCAGTTCCGCGTCCTCGGGCCGCTGGAGGTCGTGGTTCACAACCACGCCGTCAGCCTGGGCGGCCCCAAGCCACGCGCCCTTCTGGCAGCACTCCTCGTCAACAGCGGGAGGTCGGTGCCGGTTGATCGGTTGATCGACGTGCTCTGGGGGGAGAAGCCCCCCTCCTCGGCGGTGAAAGCGATTCAGAAATACGTGTCTCAGCTCCGCGGGCAACTGCCGGCCAGCCTTCTCACTCGCCCAAGCGGATACCTTCTCGAGGTGGCCGACGATCAAGTTGACGCTCATCGGTTCGAGGCCTTGATCGATCAAGCCGGCCTGACCAAACCCGCCGAGGCGATCCCTCTCTTGGAGGAGGCTTTGGCGCTTTGGCGTGGGACTCCCTTTGCCGAACTCGAGAACGACGACGTCGCCCTGGCCGAGCGTGCTCGCCTGGAAGAGACCCGGATGCGCGCAATTGAGACCTTGTTCCAGCTGCGAATCCACCAGGGCCAACACCACCTGGTCATCGGGGCGCTGGAAGAACAGGTTCGGCTCTCTCCGCTAAGAGAGAAGCTTTGGGCCCATCTGATGCTCGCCTACTACCGCTCGGGACGGCAATCTGAGGCATTGCGCACCTACGGACGGCTCGCCGGTCTCCTCGGCGAGGAGCTCGGCATTGAGCCCTCGACGGAGCTGGCCGCGCTCGAGGAGCGAATTCTTCTCCATGACCCCACCCTCGATCCGATTCGCTTCGTGGCGTCCCCGAAGACCAACCTCAGGCCGCGTCTCAACACATTCGTGGGGCGCAGGAGCGAACTCGGCGAACTCTCTGTTCTCTTGGAAAGCTCGCGCCTGCTGACACTCACCGGCCCGGCCGGCTCGGGCAAAACCAGATTGGCCGTGGAGTTGGCGGAGCGCCACTTGACCAACTTTCCCGAGGGGGTTTGGTTCATCGACCTGGCTCCGATCTCATCGCCAGATCAGATCGCCGATGCCGTCGCCAAGCCCTTCGACATCAGCGGAAGCGATGAG
>JBOGEW010000318.1:0-2611 GCA_050742075.1 Acidimicrobiia bacterium | reverse complement strand
ACCTTATGAGCCGATGGTCCGCACGGTGGGGCTCAAAGTCCTGAAGAATCGGCTCAGCGAATATGTGCGTCTTGCCTCCGGGGGCGAGACCTTCTTAATCACCGATCGTGACAAGGTCGTGGCCGAGCTTGTGCCTCCCGAGCCCAGCCGCAGCCGCCTGGTTCCCGACGCGATTCTTGCTGACATGGTCAGGGAGGGCCTGATCACCTCGGCCATGCGACGAGGAGGCCAGTTGCCAGAAGTCGCTCCGGTTGGCACGCTCGATCAGATCCTGAAGGAATTGGACGAGCTCCGGGCCGACCGGTGATCTATCTCGATGCGTCGGTGGTGCTTGCCCAACTTCTTGCCGAGGACCGCAAACCGGTCGCATCTCTTTGGTCACAACCCCTTACGTCGAGCACGCTTCTCGAATACGAAACTTGGACCACAATTCATGGAAGAAGTCTGGGTCAATCCCACGGTGAGGCCACGAGAGACCTCATCGAGCGTGTTTCCTTGATCGACCTTGCTCCAAGCGTCTTAGCTCGGGCCCTTGAGCCGTTTCCGATTCCGGTTCGCACGCTCGACGCCCTCCATCTCGCATCGATCGGTTACCTGCAGAGCCGGCGCATCGATTTGAGCCTTGCGACCTTTGATGTCCGAATGGTTGAAGCCGCCCAACGACTGCGCATCCCGCTCGCGACGATCTAGCGGACGAGCTCTGGCGTTTAGCGTCTGGCGTCTAGCGTCTCTCTTCGAAGTGACCCTTCCCGTGTACGACTCCGCCCAACCGCGGCGCCCTCTCATCACCGAGTTCCAAAACCTGTGGAGCTACCGCGGCCTGATTCGGCTCCTCGTCAATCGAGAGCTCACCGTTCGTTACAAGCGCTCGGCGCTCGGGGTGTGGTGGACCCTCCTCAACCCGCTGATCACCACCGCCATCATGTGGCTGGTCTTCGGTCAGATCTTCGGATCGAGGTTCGGCGACACGGGGGCCGAGCCCTACGTCCTGTACTTGCTCGCCGGCGTCCTGTTTATGACCTTCTTCTCGCAGGCTCTGCTGGCCACCGGGGCGGCCATCACCGGGTCGGCGTCGATCCTCACCAAGGTTTACGTCCCGGCCGAGGTCTTCTCGTTCGCCACCTCGATCGCCGGGGCGGCCAACTTTCTCATCAGCCTGATCCCGCTTGTGATCGTGCAACTGATCGTCGGGGCCGGCATCCCCTGGACCATTGTTCTGGTCCCGATCCCGATCCTGGCCATGCTGGCCCTGGTCACCGGGCTCGGCATGCTGATCGCCGCTGGCGCGGTGTTCTTCTACGACGTCCTCGAACTGTCGCGGGTCGGGGTGACGTTGCTGACTTACCTGACGCCGATCTTCTATCCGATCGAGATCTACGGACGCTTCCTCGGGATCGCCCAACTCAACCCGCTCTTCTCCTATCTGGAGATGTTCAGGTCGCTCATGTACCGAGGGGTGATCCCGCCCGGCTGGCAGTGGGCGATGGTGATCGGCTCTGCTCTTGGCTCGCTGGCCCTGGGTGTTTGGTTCTTCTCCCGTTCCTGGAGGAATCTGGTGTCCTCGCTGTGAGCAGGGACAACGGCAACGAGCCGCTGATCGACGTCCGCTCGGTCAGCCTCTCCTATCAGATGGCCCACGACCGGGCGGGGACACTCAAAGAGTTCACCATGCAGTTCCTCCGGCGGCAGGTCCGCACCGAGCAGTTCTTCGCTTTGCGTGAGGTCAGCTTCGAGGTCGAGCGTGGGGAGGTGTTTTCGTTGATAGGCGCCAACGGAGCGGGCAAGACCACCCTGATGAAGATCGTGGCGCGGGTGCTGCCCCCCACGGAGGGACGGGTGGTGGTGCGGGGAGTGGTCGCTCCGATGATCGCCCTCGGCGCCGGCTTCAACCCGGAGTTAGCGGGATTCGAGAACATCGTCCTGTTCGGAACGCTCCTCGGACGAAAGCCCGAGGAGATGCGGGAGCGGGCGCAGTCGATCGCCGAATGGGCCGAACTCACAGAGTTTCTCGACGTCCCCATCAGGTCTTATTCCTCGGGGATGCTGGCCCGGCTCGGGTTCGCGGTGGCCGCCGACGTCGACCCCGACGTCCTCGTGGTTGACGAGGTGCTGGCCGTCGGCGACGAAGCATTCCAACGAAAGTCGGCCGCCCGCATGAAGGAACTGATGGGTGGCGGCACCGCGGTGCTGTTGGTGTCCCACGATCTCGGCGTGGTGGAGTCGCTCTCGCATCGAGTACTTTGGCTGGATCACGGCCGGGTGAGGATGGTGGGAAAACCCAAGGAGGTCGTGGGGGCTTATCGAGATTCGGTCTAGGAATCAGGGGCTTCTGAGCCGCGGATAGTCCTTGAGCACCGATCGGAAATCGACGGGATGTGTGACCGACGTGGGTAAGACGTGTAAGGGCGAAGGTCGGGGTGGGCGGGATGGTTGATCGTCGCCGAGCCGGCTGCCGTCGGGCCGAATGAAGCTGAGCTTGCCCGGTGTACCGATGATTTTCCAGCCGCCGTCGTTGACGAGAGTGTGGTGATGTCTGCACAGCAAGACCAGGTTGGCGACGCTGGTGTCGCCGCCGTCAGCCCAATGAGTGAGGTGGTGGACGTCGCACCAC
>JBOGEW010000317.1:0-5536 GCA_050742075.1 Acidimicrobiia bacterium | reverse complement strand
AGCGGAGTTAGAGGCTGTCGAGGTCGATTCCGACCAAATCAACGATCGTTCGCAGCCCGTCGTATTCGGCATCCTCGGCCGAGTTGATCCCGGTCCAGCCGTAGAAGTCCTGATTGCCGATCGACTCCTCCCACTCCGGGGTTCCGGAAAAGGCCACCAAGGCGTCCTCGATCTGAGTGCGGACGTCGGAGGGGAACTCAGGCCCGAACGAGAGGGTGTCGTTGGGAATTCCCTGGGTGATGGAAAGGATCTTCACCTGCTGGACGATGTCGGGAGCCTCGTCGCGGGCGCTGGCCCGGGCATCGAGCACCCGGTAGTCGCCGCACCAAAGCTCGTCGTCGGCGGTGACGGCGCAGTCGGGCACCAGTTCGTCGGGGATGTCCGGTGGATCGCCTTCGCTCCACTCGCCCTCGGGCAGAAGCGGCGGCGAGTAGAAGGTGGTGGCGAAGTCGGCATCACCGCGGTAGACGGCCAGCGCAGCCTGCGGATGTCCTCCGGCCTCGACCGTTGCTCCGGGCTCGACCCCCGCATCTTGGAGCTCGAGCAACGGGACCATGTAGCCCGAAGTCGACCCGGGATCCGGGTAGGCCCAGCTGCGCCCGGCGAGATCGTCGATCGAGGCGATCTCCGAGTCGCGAGGAACGAGGAACTGGGCCCAGTAGACGTCATATCCAAAGCGGACGGCTTTGAAGGCGACGTCGACCCCGCAGAGGTTGGCGGCCAGCACGTAACCGAGACCGGGGATGAATCCCATGGTCCGGTCAGGGGCAGCACACATCTCTTCGATGGTGGCGGCGTAAGAGGTGGGGACCGAGACCTCGAAGGTGAGGCCGGTCGCCTCCTCGAGCGCATTCTTCATCACCTCGCCCCCGCTAACGATTACCTCCGCTTCCACGGATGGCACGAAGAGAACCTGGATCGGGTTTTCGGCAGTTCCGAGCGTGTCGGCGGCGACGGTGGTCGTGACCTCGGCCGTGGTGGCGGGAGCAGCTGTGGTGGGGGTGGTTTGTTCGACCGTCACGGTCGTCTCGCCGGCTCCACCGCCGCAGGCGCCGAGCACCAGGGCGAGCAAGGTCAGGATCACCAGTTTCTTTTGCACTTATGTGACTCCTTGTGAATGCTTGGGCGGCTGCCCGCCCACAGCCAACATAATCGCTACCGACGGCGCGACTGGCTGGAACTTCCGACCAGATCGAGGAAGTGAGGCCACGATTCCACGTCAACAGCTCCCTCCACCGGCTCGTTCCACGGCCGGGCGAAACGGCACACCGTGCGATCGGGTCGGTGGGCCACGAGACCCTTCAGAACGTGAGGTCCGTCGTCGAGGTAGATGTCGCAGTCGACGGTCCACTTCTGCTCGAGGATATGGACTTCCCGGGTGGGGATTTGGTGTTGGGCGATCCAGGCGAAGGTGTCGTGGATCGCCCAGGGGGGCTTGGTGGTGATGATCACCACCTGGTGGCGGGCTTTGATCAGCTTCCAGAGCGATTCGACTGCTCCCGGATATGGCTCCAGATGCCGGAAGAGCGAGTGGCCGTCGTGATCGCGGGCCCACTTCCAGAAGGCCCGCATGTCCTCGAAGTGGGTTAGCGACGGGATCGCGTCCCAGCCCCTGACCGCATCGGAGGGGAGTTTCGCCCCGTACTCGGTGTTGTAACGACTGATCCAGCCGGCGTTGAAATCGGCCACCACCCCGTCGAGGTCGATCCCAAGTCGCACTCGACTGAGCCTAGGGAGACGTCAGCTGTCGGATGTCAGCCCTCAGACCAAGTCGTTTATCCGATGTCTTGGGTTTCTTATTGGACCTGGACCCAGGCGACCACTTCCGGGACCCGTCGTCGCAGGAGGCCTCCGGCTATCCAGAGGGCGAGGGAGTAGATCGCCACCCCGTAAACCAGGCAAAAGCCGGTGACGAGGAACGGATCGAGCACCTGCCCGAAGGCGACAGCCAGCACCACCGCCACCGACGGCGGCATCAAAAGGAGGCCGATCATCAAGAACGATCCCATCTGTGCCACCAAGGCCAGAAGTCCCTGCTCGGTCGCCTGGGCGAAAACATCGGTCCCCTCCCGCGGCAAACGGAGAGGGGCGATCACCGAGACGATGTTCCCCACTGCCAGCTGGCAGCCAATGGCCGACACCGCCAAGGCCGGGACCATAAGCAACGCATCCCAAGCCCCACTGAAGGTGGCGAGCAGGGTCGACATGAAGATGGTCTCCAGTACCAGGCCAAGGCCGATCGCCAGGTTCTTGCCGTGCAAGAGATGGCGCGGTTTGATGGGGAGGACGAACAGGTAGCTCGAAGCATTGCGCTCCCAACCGAACTGATTGAGCGCAATCGGGAGCCCTACGAACAGAACCATGGCCGGGGCGAGAAGGGGCAGCCAGGTCGAACGGCGGAATATCGCCATCGAATCGGTCCCGACGACCAGGACCGCCACGGCCAGGCCGACGAAGATCACCGTCCCGGTCCAAACCAATCGCTGGCGGGGGTCACGGATGAAGAATCGCAGCTCCTTCCGGGCCAGAACTCTGCGCTTTCCCCACGGCCCCTTCTCGGCCAACCCCCGGCGATGGCGGGCGCGATCGGGTCGCGGGCTGTGATCGGGGGTGACCAGCATCCAGCCCAGAAGGCGGTCCCAGGCATACGCCATCAGCCCCAGCCACGACAAGGCCACAAACAGCATCAGCCCCGCCCCTCCCCAGTCGCCCGCCGCAGCCTCAGTGGCAATCGACTGCGCCGCCACCGGCGGGATCAATGCAGCCACACCCGAGATCCGGTTGGCCAACAACGCTCCTTCCATCCCCGAGGTAGCGATCTGTGACGCAACGGTCTGATAAGCCGCGAAGGTAAAGAGCCCGATTCCGATCACCACCATGACTGCCACATCGCGACCGCGGCGGGACCGGAGGATGGAAGATACGACTCCGGTGAAGAGATGGGCGCCGACCGCCATCTGTGCCAACAGCACCAGTCCTGCCACGACCGCAGCCAGGCGAGCCCAGCCCCCGAACAGACCGACGTTGACCGTGGCGACCGTTGCCGGAACGAGAATGCTCGGAGAGAGCAGGGATGCGAGGACCAATCCGGCGAGGAGCTTGGGACGGCTTATCGGGAAGACGGCCAGGCGGGCGGGGTCGAGGGTCTCGTCCAACGGGAAGATCACAACAGGCAACGTCACCCAGCCGATGAAAAAGGCCAGGGCTCCCCAGAGAGCGAGTTCTGCTGCCAGCGACGGTTCGAGCCGACCGAACTCGGTCGAGTAAGAGGTTGCCACTTTCCAGGCCAGCCACGACATCAAGGCGAGGATGAGTGGGAACCCGATCCGCCGTTGCCGGTCCCGGCGAAGGCCGTTCCATGTGAGCCGGGCTTTCAGCCAGCCGAACTGCGCAACCACTCAAGACCTTCGGTAGAAGTTCCGCCTCCGACGGCCAGAATGAACGCATCCTCGACAGAGTCGACGCCCATACGTTCACATAGCCCCGCCGGAGTGTCTTCTATGAGGAGCTTTCCCTTCTGCATGATGCCGATGCGGGTGCAAAGTCGCTCGACGAGATACATCTCGTGCGAGGAGAAAACAATCGTTGCGCCCTGGGTGGTGTAGCGCCGGAGGAGGTCCTGGATCAGCCGGGCTGAAACCGGATCGACTCCCTCAAAGGGCTCGTCGAGAAAGAGGACTGGGGGGCGGTGGATGATGGCTGCCGCCAGTGCCACCTTCTTGCGCATCCCCCGGGAGTAATCGCCGACCAATTTCCCCGCCGCCTCCGCCAGGTCGAGCAAGCCGAGCAATTCCTGGCGGCGGCTAACGGTTTCCTCTCGATCGAGGCCGTGCATGGCGGCGGTGAAGTCCAACAACTCTGCCCCCGTCAGGCGCTCGTAGAGGTTGAATTCCTCGGGCAACACGCCGATTCGCTTTTTCACCTCGATCGGCTGTTTCCACGTGTCGAATTCCCCGATCCCGGCGGTTCCTTGGTTCGGTCGCAGAAGCCCGACGATCATCTTGATGGTGGTGGTCTTGCCGGCGCCGTTCTGGCCGAGCAATCCGTAGAACTCGCCTGCCTGGATGGCGAGATCGACTCCGTCGACGGCAGTCTCTTTTCCGAAGCGACGAACTAGGCCCTGGGACCAGACCGCCGGGGGTGCCGTGCTGGGGATCTCGGTGGGGACGGCATTGGATAAAGAGGCAGACATGAGGGTCACCCACGGTGTATCGGCGCTTGGTTGCGGAAACGTTAGATCTCGGGGGGATCAATGGATTCAGGCGCGTTTTCCCCCTCCCCGGCTGCGCCGAAACTCCCCCTTCGGGGGGGAGAGACGCCAGTGCCGCTCGTCCCCTTGATGCCGTACGCTTGCCGGGATGGCGTATCAGGCCCTTTATCGGAAGTATCGGCCGCAGTCGTGGGAGGACGTGGTGGGGCAGACTCATGTGACCGCGACTCTCGCCCGCGAAATCACCGAGGGTCGGGTAGCACATGCCTACCTGTTCGCCGGGCCCCGCGGCACTGGCAAGACCACCACGGCCCGGATCCTTGCCAAGGCACTCAATTGCGAGCACCGCCTGGCCGACGGCTCGCCCGACAACGATTGTCTCTCTTGTCAGGGCATTACCGAAGGCTCCTCACTGGATGTGATGGAACTCGACGCTGCCTCCCACAACTCGGTAGAGGACATCCGGGACATGCGCCTGTCGGTGTCGACGGTCGCATCTGGCCCCAACTCGCGGCGCGTCTACATCCTCGACGAGGCGCACATGTTGTCGAAAGCAGCCGGTAACGCCTTACTGAAGACTCTTGAAGAGCCCCCGCCCCACGTGATCTTCGTTCTCGCCACCACCGAGCCGTACAAGCTCGCCGACACGATTCGGAGCCGGACCCAGCGCTTCGACTTCCATCCGGTCGGGATCGAGGCGCTCGCTGCCCATCTGGGAAGGATTGCCGACCTCGAGGGTTACAAGACCAATCCCAAGGCACTGGTGGCGTTGGCACGACACGCCGGGGGGTCGGCGCGCGACGCGCTTTCTTTGCTCGAACAGGTGGCCGCACTGGGCTCGGACGTGGTCGATCTGGCCGGGGTCCAGCGAGCTCTCGGTATGGCCGACACCGAGGCCTACACCGCCTTGGTCGAAGCCGTCGCCAAAGCCGACGCCCGGGCAGGTCTGGAATTGGTGGCCGAGATGTCGGCTCGCGGGATCGACCTGCGCCGTTTTGTCGGTGAGGCGATCGGATTCTTTCGCGGCGTGTTTCTCGCCCATTACGCCCCGAATCTCAGCGAGGTCACCGATGAGCCTTTGGAGGTGCTGGAGGCCTGGAAGAAGGCCGCCAAGGTTGTCGGTCCCGCGGCGGTACTACGAGCCGTCGACCTGCTGGGCGAGGCGTTGATCAAGCTGCGCGAGGGTCGCGAAGAGCGCCTGATGACCGAGCTGGCCGTGATCCGCCTAACCAGGCCGGAGACATCTTCTGACCCCGACGCGTTGACAGCCCGCCTCGAACGCCTGGAAAGGAGCGGTGTCGCCGTTTCTCCCCCCAGCGAGCACAG
>JBOGEW010000316.1:0-2891 GCA_050742075.1 Acidimicrobiia bacterium | reverse complement strand
GTTGATGGCGGTGTTCGGTCAGCCGCCGTACGGATTCCATGGACCCCTCCACTATCTCGGGATCATGAGTCCCACCTGTGGGATGAGTAGAGGGGTGATGTGGTTTACCCGGGGGAACCTGGCTCTGGCCTGGGAGTACAACCCGGCAAGTCTGCTGGTCCTGCCCGCCGGTCTGGTCGCCCTCATTCGGGCAGTGTTCGGGCGTTTCACCGGGCGGTGGCCCAACCTCAGTTTCCGACGTAATTGGTGGATCCTTGGTCTGCTGCTCGCGGCGGTGGTGGCGTTGACGGTCCGCCAGCAGCTCCACGCCGAGCTTTTGATTTGAGCTACTGACGGGATTCGACTCCGTTCGGGTTTGGCTGCGGTGAGGCCAACCGGGCCAGGCGTTCTTTGACTTGTTCTTGCTGGCCGGTGAGTGCGGCCAGTTGAGCCTGGAGTGTGTTGACGTCTTCGGGGATGGGGTCACGCGATGTTGGCTGTCTCATCGTGGCCATCATTATGAGCATCGAGATTGGGCAGGCGGCAAGAAGGAGTATGGGGAGAGCACGACCGAATAGCCCGGGTGCCAACAGCGCGATTGCAAGGCCGGCGACGGCCAGGCCGACGAGGGCCCTCCAGTTGAGGCACATCTTGAGCACTCGGTTCATGGTCTCTCCTATCGAAGGGGGGTAGACCAACCCATTCTACGACGCGTTGTCATAGAACGTTCAGGAGAGGATGGCGACTGATCCCCGTGAGGTGCTGGTCGATGAGACGTTCGAGCTCTTCTTGGTCGAGCTGCCCGGCCCGGATAAATGCGATGCGCCCATCGGCGCCGATGAACCAGGTGGTGGGGAGACCAAGGATTGGATACAGGTTGAGGATGTCGCCGTCGGAGTCAAGTCCGAGCGGGTAGCCGACGCCGATTTCGGCGGCGAACGCGCGAGCCTCATCCTCGGTGTCCCTGACCGCGACACCGAGGATCAGGACATCGGGTCGGCGCTGGGAAACGCGGTCGAAGCTGGGCATCTCTTCTCGGCAGGGCACACACCACGAGGCCCAGAAGTTCATGACCACCGGCCGTCCATCACCCGCCAGGTGTCGAGAGAGGCTGAAGTTGGTTCCGTCGAACAAGGTCAGGGTGAAATCTGGGGCGGGGCCTCCCGGCTCGGCCGCCAGCCGTTCCGCTGTGTCGGTGGAGGCCTCTGATGCGATCAGCCACCAGACCAAGGGAGCGACGACGATGAGAAGGGCGATGAGGTGGAGCAGCCGTCGACTGCGGCGGACCTCGGAAGGGGTGGGATCGATCATCGGCGGGTTGATCTACGACTCTCAATAGTATGTCGGTTGAATGGAGGCTTTGACGCTCCCCTTCCTGGCGGTGGCAGCCGGGGTGATCTCGTTCACCTCGCCCTGCTGTTTGCCGCTGATCCCCTCCTACCTTTCCTATGTGACTGCCTTACCTGTCTCCGAGTTGGGCACCCGGGAGGCGAGGGCGGTGACCCTGCGCTCGTCGCTCCTGTTCGTGGCCGGGTTCACCGTGGTGTTCACCGCTCTGGGGGCATCGTTCGCCTATGTCGGGTCGGTTCTGTTGGCCAACATTCCACTGATCGTCCGAGTGGCGGGGGTGGGAATCATCCTGATGGGGCTGGGGATGATCGGCGCGATCCGGATGCCGTGGCTCTACCGGGAGTGGCGTCCGGGAAGATTGAACCGTACCCGAGGCCCCGCTGGGGCGTTGCCTCTTGGGATGGCCTTCGCCTTCGGGTGGGTCCCCTGCCTCGGGCCGGTCCTGGCCGCCATCCTCACCACCGCCGCCTCTACCCAGACCGCGCCATGGGGAGCGGTGCTGTTGGCGCTGTACTCGTTGGGTCTGGGCATCCCCTTCGTAGCGCTAGGCCTCGGTTTCCAACGGCTGCGGGGTTCGGTCGAATGGCTGCGCCGTAACGCTCGCAAGCTCGAGCTCGCCGGTGGCGTGCTCCTGGTCGGTGTGGGTGTGCTGTTCGTCAGCGGGGCCTGGCGGACCTTCTTCATCCCACTCCAGCGGGCGTTCGCTCAGCTGGGCTGGCCGCCAATCTGAACGTGTTCCACCACGAGGAAGGAATGCAGATGATGGATCACATGATGGGGTGGGGCAGCGCCCTGGCACTGTGGCTACTGGTGCTGTTGGCGATCGTCGCCGGGGTGGTGTGGTTGGTGCGGACACTTGTCGACCGTCCCGCCCAGACCGGTTCGACCAACTCGGCGATACGGATCCTGGAAGAACGGTTCGCCCGGGGCGAGATCGACCCCGCCGAGTTCGAAGAACGGCGCCGGACGCTGCGCCCGTGAAGGCATCGCCCCGGATCACCCTGGCGATAGTGGCGGCCACAACGGTCGCCGCATGCGGAGGGGACGCCTCGGTGGGGCTCCCATCGGGAGATCACCTCCACAGCCTCGGGGTGACGGTCGATGGGGACCTGTTACTTGGACTTCACGGTGGCCTGTATCGAAGCGACGACGGGACCGCGTGGGAGTTGGTTGGCTTGGAGGGGCAGGACGCGATGGTGATCGCCTCAGCCCAGCAGCCGATGTTCATAGCCGGGCACGAGGTCTTCGCCCGCAGCGACGACGGCGGAAGCACCTTCGCGGAGCTGCGTCCAGCCGATCTGCCCGGCCTCGACATCCACGCCTTTGCCCAGTCACCCGTCGACGGGCGGGTGATCTACGCCTTCGTCGTAGGCCACGGTCTGTTTGCCAGCCTCGATGCCGGGGACACCTGGGAACTGCGCGCCGCGTTAGGCGTCATCCCTCCCGACACGTTCGGGCTGGCGGTAGTCGGGTCGGCCGTTGACACGCTGGTGGTAGTAGGACCCGAAAGTGGCGTCCTGCGCTCCGAGGACGGCGGCCGCAGCTTCAGCCGGGTCTTGGAG
>JBOGEW010000315.1:0-13307 GCA_050742075.1 Acidimicrobiia bacterium | reverse complement strand
CTTCAATTCCGCGTAGCGCCGGCCCATATCGGCGAGTCGGGGTGGATCGGCGATCACGTCGGGGTCAGCGAGAGATCGCTCGATGTCCTCGAAGGCGGACTCGATCTCGTCGAGGCGCTCGGCGAGGTCGCTCACAATGGCTCTCCTGCCATGGCGGCCCGTCGCACCTCCAGGGCGGAGGAGGGGACACCACCGCGGCCGAGCACCTCGGACAGCGTTTCCTCGTCGAGCGCGGTGATCAGGCTGGCAATCGCCACCTCGATCTGGTCCTCGTCGGGAGGTCCGGTGGTGAGACGCTGCAGCCAGAGCCCGGGCGCCGCAAGGACCCGAGCCAGCCTTCCGTCGGGATTGGTCCCCGAGAAGCGGAGGATCTCGTAGGCCACGCCGGCGATGAGCGGTATGCCCAGAAGCCGGGAGACGACGAGGAAGGGCAGCCCGGGCACGCCGAAGAACGTGAACAGGACGATGGAGCCGAGGATCACGATGAGCAGGAAGCTGGTGCCGCAGCGGGGATGGGCCGGGTCGTAGCGGGCTACCGAGGCCACACTGAGCGGCTCACCGGCCTCGTAGGCGTGGATCGACATGTGCTCGGCCCCGTGATACTCGAAGACCCGGGCGATCTCCTTGGAACGCCCGATCGCCCAGATGTAAATGACGAAGAGGGCGAGGCGGATCACACCCTCGACGATGTTGAAGACGAGTCCCGACTCGTTGGCCACGAAACGGGCGCCAAAAGCGGGGAGGAGGATGAAGACCCCTGCGAAGAAGAGGAGAGCCAAGGTCATCGTCCACCCGATCTGGGCCGCGGTGAGTGGCTCCTCCTCGTCACCGGCGGCCTTCTGCGCCGCCCAGGAGAGGGCTCGGAAGCCCAGGGAGAGCGACTCGGCGAGAACAAAGATGCCCCTGACGAAGGGAATGCGTGCCCAGGGGTTTCGCTCCTGGAGACGAGGCAGACGATTGCGGCGCCCCACCAATCCACCGTCGGGTCGCCGGACGGCGACCGCCCAGGCGGAAGGGGCGCGCATCATCACGCCCTCGATCACGGCTTGTCCTCCGACGGTTCGGGCGGGGTCGATCGGGCCGCTCTCTGGTGGAGCGGGGAGGTCGCTCCTAGTCAGCGTCCTCTTCCCCGGCTTCGGCGGCGGGCTGCTCACCGGCCCTGGTGAATGTGCTCTTGCCATAACGCTTTTGGAAGCGCTCGACGCGACCGCCACTGTCGACCACCTTCTGCTTGCCGGTGTAAAAGGGGTGGCAATCGTTGCACAGCTCGATGTGCATATCCCCCGGTTTGGTGCTGCGGGTGGTGAAGGTGTTCCCGCAGGAGCAGGTCACCGTGGTGATTTCGTAGGTGGGATGGATCTCGGTCTTCACGGTCTCTCCGAATCAGCCGCTGCTCTTCGCCACCTCGGCGAGGAACTCGGCGTTGGACTTGGTGGTCTTGAGCCGGTCGATGAGGAGCTCGAGGGCGGCGCCGGGCTCCAGGGCCAGCAGCACCCGCCGCAGTTTCCAAACCTGAGCCAGCTCGGTCTTGTCGAACAGGAGCTCTTCCTTGCGTGTTCCCGACTTCTCGATGTCGACCGCAGGGTAGATCCGCTTGTCGGCCAGCTTGCGGTCGAGATGGAGCTCCATGTTCCCGGTGCCCTTGAACTCCTCGTAGATGACTTCGTCCATCTTGGAGCCGGTCTCCACCAGGGCGGTCCCGAGGATGGTCAATGAGCCGCCCTCCTCGATGTTGCGCGCCGCCCCGTAGAAACGCTTGGGCGGGTAGAGCGCCTGGGAGTCGACACCACCGGAGAGGATTCGGCCTGATGCCGGTGTGGCCAGGTTGTGGGCCCGGGCGAGACGGGTGATCGAGTCGAGGACGATCACCACGTCGGTGCCCATCTCCACCATCCGCTTTGCCCTCTCGATGGCCAGCTCCGAGACCTGGGTGTGCTCCTCGGCAGGCCGGTCGAAGGTGGAGTAGATGACCTCTCCCTTGACCGAGCGCTGCATGTCGGTCACCTCTTCCGGTCGCTCGTCCACGAGGACGACCATCAGATGGCACTCGGGGTTGTTGGTAGTGATCGACTGGGCGATCTCCTTCAAGACAGTCGTCTTGCCCGCCTTGGGCGGCGAAACGATCAGACCCCTCTGACCCTTTCCGATCGGAGCGATGAGGTCGATGATCCTGGTCAGGACCCCGTTTGATTTGCCATCGATTTCGAGGCGAAGTCGTTGGTCCGGGAACAGTGGGGTTAGCTGCTCGAAGCGGGGCCGGCGAGCGGCTTCCTCGCTCGACACCCCATTGACGGTGTCGATGCGGATGAGGGCGGGAAATTTCTCTTGTGCCCGGGCGGGACGAATAGGACCGGCCACCAGATCGGCCTTGCGAAGGCCGAACTTGCGGACCTGACCGGCCGAGACGTAGACGTCAAGGTCGCCGGGCAGGTAACCCGTTACCCGCAGGAAACCGTAACCCTCGGGAAGGATGTCGAGAAAGCCCTCCCGGACCTCGAGATCGCCTTCAGGAACCTGCTCGTACTGATAATCGCCCCGATCACGGCCGCCCTGGCCGCCCTGTCCGCCCTGGCCACCGGCACCACGCCGACGGCGCCGGCGCCGGTTGCCGCGAAAGTCGTCGCGTTCGAAGCCCTCACCGTCGGGTTCGTCGATGTCGATCCCGGTCGCCTGTATAACCGGCTCATCGGAGCCGTCGTCGGAATCGTCGGAGGCGGGGACTTCTCCGTTGTCGCTGCGGCTTCTGACCGCGGGAAGGTCAACATCGGCCGCGTCAGCGTCCTCGTCGGTAACGCCTCCGGCCGCCATTAGGGCGCTGATCAGCTTCGACTTTTGGAGTCCGTCGGCTTCGACTCCGACTGCCTCGGCGATCTCGCGCAATTCGTTGATCGACTTGTTTTGCAGTTGCGCTCGTGTGCTCATTTTCTCGCTCGTGTCGAGGGGGAAGGCCACTCCCAGGCGCAGGTGGTTGGTTAGTCGGGTAATCGGCCGATCTGACCGAGCCCTTTACCCAGACGGGAACCCACGACCAGTGGGAAGTAGACCAACGGCATGCCCGCTCCTCAAAGGCGGGCGGTGAATTGAATAGTAGCAGCCAACTCGAATACGCAAATCATTCGATCGACCCTTCTTGTCTGTCCCGAATCATCGCGACCAATGAAGCGAAGTCGCTGGGAATCGAATACAACCGCTCCTGATCGGAGAGCACGTGGGCGAATCCGGGGGGAAGCGCGGGCTCAAGGCCGGTCGCTTCGACGATCGCGGGGCTGAACTTGGCGGGGTGGGCTGTCGCCAGCAATACCTGGTCGAGGCCAAGACGACGATGGTCGTTGCCGGCGAGCCAGGCGAGGGCAGTATGCGGATCCACGAACGTCTCCTCCATCTCATGGACGCGCCGGATGGCCGAAAGGATATGGCTGTCATCAAACCACGAGGCGGCAAACTCGGCCGCGGCCTCGCTTTGGAGAGGAGGGGGGAGCTCGATCCGGCCGCCGGCGCGCAGCTGGTCCTGCCAGGCCTGCACCTGTTCGGCGTCGCGATCTGCCAGCTCGAAGAGATATCGCTCGAGATTCGAAGGGATTCCGATGTCCATCGACGGCGCCAGTGTCGGGGTCACTTCTCCGCGGGAGAGGACGCCATGGTCAACCCAATCGAACAAACCGTGATTGGCGTTGTTGGCGATGATCAGACGACCAACGGGGGCTCCCATCCGGCCCGCGGCCCAGCCGGAAAAGACGTTGCCGAAATTCCCCGTGGGAACAACGAAATCGGCTCCGGGGACCTGGCTGGCCGTCCAGAAGTAGTAGGCGGCCTGGACGATGATGCGGGCGAAGTTGATTGAGTTCATCGCCGTCAGCTTCCCCGCCAGCGATTGTTCGGCGAAGGCTTGTTTGACCAGGTCCTGGCAGTCATCGAAGGTGCCCTCGACCGCGACGGCCCAGACGTTGGCGTCGGTCACCGTCGTCATCTGCCGCCGTTGGAATTCCGAAACTCGTCCCTCCGGATAGAGGACCACCACATCGATTCGGGACGCCCCCCGGCAGGCAGCGATCGCCGCCGAGCCCGTATCACCAGAGGTGGCCACGAGAACCGTCAACCGCTTTTCTTGCGCAGACAACGCCCTCTCGAAGAGCCGTCCCACCATCTGCAAGGCATGGTCCTTGAAAGCCAGGGTCGGACCCCAGAAGAGCTCGAGCAGATAACGGCCGTCGGAGAGCTGGCGCAGCGGTGCGACGTCGGGATGACGAAAGCCGGCGTAGGCCTGGCTGGCCAAATCGACTTCCTCGCCCGACAGTGGACTGTCGGCCAGGAATGGCGTCAGAGCGTTCGCCACGGTCTCCGGATAGGTCGCCCCCACCTCGAGCTGGGGCCACGCCTCCGGTAGGTAGAGACCACCGTCGGGAGCCAGGCCGCCGAGGAGGATGTCGTAGAAGGTCGGACGATCCGGATGACCCCGGGTGGAAACGAACCTCATCGGCTCCTACTCGACGCCCAGCACCCGGATGGTGGCTGCCACCTGTTTGACCACGTGCAAGCTGTGGAGGTGGTCGACCGCTGCCTGGTGGTCACGCTCGGCCGCCTCATGGGTAATCAAGATCACAGTCGCCTCGTCGCCGCGACCGTCCTGCCGGACCGAGGCAATCGAGACCCGGTTCTCCCCAAATGCGGATGCGATCGAAGCCAAAACCCCGGGGCTGTCAGAAACCTCGAGCCGCAGGTAGTAACGACTCGAGACCTTCGACATGTCTGCGACCGCCCCCGATCCCACTATGACCCGAGGCGTCACCTGAGCTCCAGCCAACAATTCGCGGGAGGCGTCAATCACGTCCCCGAGGACAGCGGTAGCGGTGGGCTCGCCACCAGCGCCGGGTCCGGAGAAGAGAAGCTGACCCACGGCAGGACCTTCCACAAAAACAGCATTGGTCGCCCCCCGGATCGAGGCCAGAGGATGGGAGTTGGGGACAAGGGCAGGATGAACTCTGACCGAGATCCCGTCGGCCAATGATTCGGCCGTGGCCAGGAGCTTCACGACATACCCGAGCTCGCGGGCAAATGCGATCTCGGCGACATCCAGGCCCTCGATCCCCCGTCGGTAGACCGAGTCGGCATCCGCCCAAACCCCGAACGCGAGACCACCGAGGATGACTGCTTTGGCGGCGGCATCGGCTCCCCCGACGTCGGCCGAGGGATCGGCTTCGGCAAATCCCAGGCGCTGGGCCTCAGAGAGCGCATCCTCATACGACGAACCCGCCTCGGTCATGGCCGAGAGGATGTAATTGGTGGTCCCGTTGACAATCCCGATGACCCGCGTGAGCTTCTCGCCCGCCAGCGATTCGGTCAGTGGCCTGATGAGCGGGATCCCACCACCGACCGCGGCTTCGAAGAGAAGGGAGACTCCCTTTCCGGCGGCGATATCGAACAGAGCGGGGCCTTCGGCAGCCAGGAGCTCCTTGTTGGCCGTCACTACTGGCTTTCCGGCCTGGAGCGCCCGCCGGACCAGAGATCCTGCCGGCTGTCGGCCGCCAAGCAGTTCGACCACCAGGTCGACGTCGGGATCGTCCACTACCTCTTCGACTCGGGTGGTGGCGTAAGAGTTCGGAAAGAGCCGGGAGCGCTCGGTGTTGCGGATGGCGATCTTGACCAATTCGAGGTCGAGGCCCGTCTTTCCCAGGATCGCCTCGCGATCGGAAAGAAGCCGGCGAGCCAATGAGCCACCTACCACGCCTCCGCCCAGGATTCCGATTCCGACAGACATATGAGGCGATGGTATGCGCTATTCGGCATCCATTAGCCTGCGGTCGATGGCGAAGCCCTCTCCCTTCGGCACCGTCTTCGCACCGCAGATGGCCGTGGCCAACTTCGAACGCGGGGCGTTTGGCTCCTGGGAGATCGAGAAAACGGCGGACTTCTCCCTCCATCCCGCCGCTCACGTGTTTCATTACGGGAGCGCCTGCTTCGAGGGCTTGAAAGCGCACCGCGGGCTCGACGGGTCGGCCCGAATCTTTCGTCTCGACGCTCATGCCGCTCGCCTGGTGCAAAGTGCGGGGCTGCTCTGCCTGCCGCCACCCCCGGTAGAGATGACGATCGCCATGGTCGAAGAAGTCGTGCGCACCAACCGGGAGGAGATCCCCCAAGCTCCCGGCAGCCTCTATCTGCGCCCAACCCTCGTCGGCACCGAGGCCAACATCGGGGCCGCCGCCCATCCCCCCGCCTCCGGCCTCTATTTCGTGATCGCCTCCCCGGTGGGCGACTACTTCTCGGGGGGCATCAGGCCGCTTCGGATCCTCATCGAGGAAGATGCCCGGCGCTCAACCGAAGGCTTTGGCATGGCCAAGACCGGAGGCAACTACGCCGCGGCTCTGCGCACCGTGGTAGCGGCGCGCAACGATCTCGGCGCGGACCAGGTGCTCTTCGCCCCCAATGGCCTCGTCGAGGAGACCGGAGCGTCGAATTTCCTTTTGATTTCCGATGATGTCGTCGTCACGGCCCCGCTCAGCGAATCCTTTCTCCACGGGGTGACACGCGATTCCACCTTGCGCTTGGCCGAGACCCTCGGTTACCGGGTCGAAGAACGGCCGCTACCGGTAGGCGAGGTTCTCGAGTGGCAGGGCGAAGCCGCGCTGTCGGGCACTGCGGCGGTCCTCTCGGGAGTCGGCACCGTCATTCACAGAGGCGAGGAGATCACGATCGGCTCTGGCGAGGTGGGGGCAAATACCCTGCGATTGCGGGAAGCGCTGACCGACATTCACCGGGGGGCAGTCGAGGACCGCTTCGGCTGGGTCCGGGTCGTCTAACCCCAACATTCGCTGTTTCTCCCCCTGTGGGGAGGGTGGGTTCTGTTTCTCCCCCCGGAGGGGGGAGTACCGCCGCAGGCGGGGAGGGGGGTTCTCTGGCGGGAGAAACCTGCGCCCTCGACAGGATTCGAACCTGCGCACCTGGCTCCGGAGGCCAGCGCTCTATCCCCTGAGCTACGAGGGCGGGAGACCGGAATTGTACCGGCATGGGGTTTCCGCCCCTCAGCCTTCCTCCTCTCCGTCGGTATTATTCGGACATGCCGCGAGCAATGTGGAAAGGCGCCGTTTCATTCGGACTCGTGACGATCCCGGTCGGGATGTACACCGCCACGGAATCGAAGACTCCCAAGTTCAAGATGCTGCGGGAGAAAGACCATTCCCCCATTCGTTACAAGCGGGTGGCCGAATCCGACGGCGAGGAGGTCGCCTGGGAAGACATCGTCAAGGGCTACGAGGTCGAGAAGGGGAAGTACGTCGTCTTCACTGACGAGGAGTTGGAGGCCGCTGCGGCCGGCGACCGCAATCGTTTAGTCGACGTGGTTCAGTTCGTCGACGAAGACGAGATCGATCCGATCTTTTACAAGTCCTCGTACTACCTGGCGCCGGAGAAGACCGGGGCCAAGGCCTACCGAATTCTGCTCGATGCCCTGATCTCGAAAGAGCGGGTCGGGCTGTGCAAGGTTTCGATCCGGGATAAGCAACAGCTCGCCACCATCCGCGCCAAAGACGGCGTCTTGGTGATGGAGACGATGTATTGGCCGGATGAGATTCGCGAGGCCGAGTTCGAAGACCTCGAGGGCGATACCGATGTCCGCCCCGAAGAAGTGAAGATGGCGGAGATGCTGATCGATGGCCTCACCGCGCCTTTCGAGGCTTCGGAGTATCAGGACCTCACCCGCCAAGCGATCGAGGACGCAGCCCAGAAGAAGATCGAGGGCGAGGAGATCGTCGCCCCCGAAGCACCGGAGCCGACCAAGGTGGTCGACCTGCTGGAGGCCCTCAAGGCCAGCGTTGAAGCGACCAAGAAGCGCAAAGCCGGCTAGACGTCCCGTTTTCGCTACCCAGACCGTCTGCAGAAATGTCGGTCTGCGTCACTAGAACCAAGTCATGGATATCGACGATCCGGAGCCCTCCCTCCTTTGTCACGACTGCGGGATCGATGCGTGGACGTTTGAGGAGGATGGTCAGATAGTCCACGAGGACTTTTATGTCTCTGATCAACTATGGGACTTCGTCTGCCCGGATGACATGGTTCGGCGGTGCATCGAAAATGGAATCGAGTTTGGCGAAGGGCATTTCATCATCTGTATCGGTTGCTTTGAGGGGCGACTCGGCAGGGAGCTGTCACGAGGGGATCTTCGAGTGGAACCGCGTGACCTATTTGGTATGCCTCCTTCGAAACGATTTCGGAATCGTTGGTCACGTCCAGCTCCTCTCCCGCCAACCGCCAGCACGGTTCGCTTCTTGGGATGTGAGACGCCGGGTCAGGCATCAGACCTCAGATCACCTCAGGGGCTTCGGAAGCCCAGGTGATGTCGAGTGGTTCGAGGTCGTGGACCAATCCTTTGTAGACCGGGGCTCGCAAACGGCGGTAGGGCGTCCATTCCCGGTATTCGATCATCGCCACCAGATTCGGCTCCACCCAGACCGGTTTGCCGGGAAGATCGACCTTTTCCGCAAACGGCGAGGTAGGGCGCTCGCTCGCCTTCAAGATTGGCAACAGCATTCGCAACGAGCGTTCGTCGAGCCCTGACCCGGCGGCTCCGGCCACGAGCAACTCATTGCCTTGATACAGGCCGACGATCAGTGAACCGAACGATCCAGCTCGTCCCCCTTCGCCTCGCATGTAACCCCCCACTACCGCTCGGAGTTGTGATCGGACAACAACCTTTCGCCAATCGGCAGATCGCTTCCCCGGCTGATAGCGAGAGCCGGCCTTCTTGGCGACGATTCCCTCGAGCCCGGCGTCTCTAACAGCCTCGAAGAGGGCCACACCTTCTCCGCGGGTGGGCTCGACGCGAACGATGGGCCCCGCTATGTCGAGTTGGTCCAGCAGTTGCAAGCGGTCTTCGAGGGGAAGGGATGTCACGTCCTGTCCCAGGTAGAGGAGGTCGAAGACAACGAGCTGAGTAGGGGCTAGACCGAGTTGAAAAAACGATGGTTTGCCGTCGGGACCTATAGCCACTATCTCACCGTCGATGACCGCTGGGGCCGGCGTCCGCAAGCCGAGCAGGTCCGGATAGCGTCCGCCGAGATCTTTGCCGTTGCGCGATCGCAGCTGTACCTGCTTCGGGTCGCTAAACGCCAGGCAGCGGAACCCATCCCACTTGAGGTCGAACCACCAGTCGTCGGAGTCGAAGGCCGCCGGCCATGCGGTGGCGAACATCGGCTGGTAGTCAGGAGTCATACTTTCTGCATCATGGTCTCAGGTGGCGAAACCCGCATCGGGGTCTAAGGTGTCGCCCGCGACCACGACCGCGTGCTCCTCGCCCGGATCTCAGCGAACGAGGTGGACGCCGGTTACTGGACCCTCCCCGGCGGAGGTCTCGATTGGGGCGAGGACCCGAGCGATGGCCTCCGTCGTGAGTTCTTGGAGGAGACCGGCATCGAAGCTGAGATCGGACCCCCGCTCGGTGTCGTCTCCTTCGTGGTCCCGGCTGCTAGTAGGCCGACATCGGACGTTGATTTGTACGGTCTCCAGATCATCTATCGAGCCGAGGCGAGAGGAACGCCGGTCGCCGAGATCGGAGGGAGCACCGACCTGGCGCAGTGGTGCCGGCTGGCCGACATCGAGACACTCCCGCTGGCTCCCCTGGTCCGGGAGGCGCTCGACCTGGTGGGCATCAGCCTGGGCTCAACGCCTCCGCCACCAGACGATTGACCAGCGCTCCGTCGACTTCCTCTTTGTGGGCCTTCATGACCTGGCCAATCACCCGTCCGGAGGCCTTGGGATCACCGGCAACCCCCAGCTCCGCGATCGCCGCTCGAACCAAACCTGCCGTCGACTCTTCGTCGAGCTTTCTCGGTAGCCAGCGGCTCAGATACTCGACCTCCCATCCGAGCTTTTCCGCCATCGCCTCCCCCGGCTCCCCGGCCTCCTCGAATTCCTCCTTGGCCTTTTCCATCTTCTTCGCATAGGCCGTAATGACCTTTCGGTAGAGAGCATCGTCGACATCGCCCTTGAAGCCCGGCGCGGATCGAGCAACGGTCACATCGGTTTCGATCATGCGGATGACATCACGGCGACGAGCGTCGCGGGCTTTCATCGCGTCTTTTAGCTCAGCGGAAAGTTCTTCCTTGATGGTCATGTATCGATCCTGTCGGTAAGGGCGGCGGCCATCAGGCCGGGGTCGTCCGTAATGATGGCGCCAACGCCGAGTTTGGCGAACGCCCGGGCGGTGGCGGGATCATTGATCGTCCAAACCGCGACCGCGAGGCCGGCGGCGACTGCCTTTCTGGTCGCATCCGGCTGGGCGAAGACCAATTCCCAATTCGGCACCAGAGTGCTGTGGCCCTGGTGAAAGGCATGGGCGGTGGCGTCGGCGATGCTGGCACCGACGTCGATGAGGAGACCGGTAGCGACCTCCGGATACCTGAGACGAACCTCATCGACGGTTGGCCAGAAGAAACAAGTCAGTAAATCGCCAGGGCGTGACCTGGCAGCGGTCTCCAGCGCCAGGCCGTGGTCGTCTTCGAACCCGTCATCTCCTGGAAAATTCTTGATCTCGAGGTTGAGGGGGAACGATGGGACCGCGGCAAGGACCTCGTCTAGGGTCGGTGGATCTCGATCCGGGGTGACCGGGTCGTGAGACAAGACGAGGGTGCCGGTCGCCGCCCGCCTGATGTCGACTTCGACCATCGCCGCCACCTCCGCCGCCGCCATGATTCCCTCGAGGGAGTTGTCGGGGAAACGGGCCCGCCACCCCCGATGGCCGATGATTAGCAAGTTGTCCCGTTTCTGGAGGACATGTCTAAAAATACGACGGCAAAATCGATTGCGGGTCGCTGGACCCATGAGTACCGTACTCGCTGATCAATCAACAAAACACTTATTCACTAGTTCTACCCGAACTTGTGAAAGCCTTCACAAAGGGACCCCTCGATGACCATCCCCAGCACCACCACCACGCTCACCCTCACCACCGAATGGAGGGACCTCGCTGCTTGCCGGGACTCGGAGCCGAGTTTGTTCTTCCCGATTGGCAGCACCGGGCCAGCAATCGAACAGATTGCCGCCGCCAAGATGATCTGTGCCGTTTGCTCGGTACAAGAGGATTGTCTGCAGTACGCCCTTGAATCCAATCAAGAGTCGGGCGTGTGGGGCGGTTACGCCGAGGATGAGCGCCGGCGACTGCGTAAGCGCTGGCTGGCCGAGCGCCGGCGTCGCGCCGGCTGAGAGCTCAGCCCCCAGTCCGGGCGAATCCAACCTGGCGGGAGTCGCTCTCCTGGTCGATCTCGATGTAAGCCACCTTTTCCAGCGGGACCCCGATCAGCCGGTTCTTCGTGTCCTCGAACCAGAGGATGGGCTTCCCAGTGCTATACGCCTCCTCGAGGACGGTCTTGATCGAATCGGCCGACTCCGCTTCGGTTTCGATCACGCGATTGGTGTCAGCGACACCAATTTTGATAAGCAAAAAATCTCCTCCGTGACAAATGAATCGACCGGCAATCGTAGACCCGTCGATTCCTGACCCCTTCCCTCCCCGAGTGGGCAGCCGTAAGCTCGAACCATGAGGCGGCGGCTGGGGCTCGTCATCGTCCTTGGTGCCTTGATTGGCGCCACCATCGTTTTGCATCGGCTGGCGGCCGCGTTTCCGATTTCGGCTCTCAGCGAGGGTCCGCTGGAGGTGGCCCTCGGTTCCGCGGCTCGCCTGGCCGGTCTGGCGATCGCCTATTGGCTTATGGCGTCGACTCTCTTGTACGTCCTGGCTTCCCTCGCCCGACTTCCGACCGCGCTCAGAGCGATCTCGCCCTTCACCTGGCGACCGCTTCGCCGTCTGATCGACGGTGGCCTGGCGTCGACTATGGCGATAGTGATGGCCCTACCCACCCAAGCCTCCGTCGCTCCTGGGTACGTGCCGGTGCCAGCGTCGGACCCAGTGTTGGGACGACCGACGACCACGGTGGTAGTCGAAACGACGACCCCCTCTTGGACGAGCCCGGCGATTTCGCCCCCAGTCGACATTCTCTATCTGCCGATCGAGCCCGTCCCCCCCGCCGCTGTAGCCACCGCCGCTCTCCCCCGTTCGGTGGAGAGCGAACACGTGGTAGTCATGCCAGGCGACAACATGTGGCTACTGGCCGAACGCAGGCTCAGCGACCTGCTGGGCCGCAGTGCGGGCGATCATGAGGTTGCGCCCTATTGGCTGGCGGTGATCGGAGCCAACAAAGACCGGATCCGCTCGGGCGACCCCGACCTCATCTTTCCCGGCGAGGTGCTGGTTCTCCCGGCTTGGGAGCTCGATTAGCCCGCTCGTTGCGCGCATTCTCCCCCCAGCGGGCGACGCGAGTGTCGGGGGGAGTGGCCCGAAGGGCCGAGGGGGGCAACAAGAGAGAAACGGCCAGAAGGTCAGGTGTTGTCGCCGAGAAAGATTTCTGAGACCGAGCTCTCGGTGAATATGGCATGAACCGCCTCGGCCAGAATCGAGGCGATCGACAACACCTTGATCTTGTCGAGGCGGAGCGCGTCATCGGGAACCGGCAAGGTATTGGTGACGATCACCTCTTCTACCGATGAGTTCTTGATTCGGTCAATGGCGGGCTCGGAAAAGATGGCGTGGGTGGCCGCGATCCGCACGGACAGCGCCCCGTGATCGCGGAGCAGATCGGCGGCGTTGGTGACGGTGCCGGCGGTATCAACCATGTCGTCGACAATGATCGCGTGGCGGCCCTTGACGTCTCCTGCCAACTCGTGGGCGGCGGAGACGTTGTGGGTATCGGGCTCCCTCCGTTTGTAGACGAAGGCCACCGTGCCGTCGAGACGGCGAGCGTATTTCTCGGCCCGCTTCACACCGCCGGCGTCGGGAGAAACAATCGCGGTCGGTCCCGATATCCGCTCGCGCAAATAGTCGGTGATGATCGGCAGGGCAGTGAGGTGATCGAAACTGGGCACGAAGCCCTGCAACTGGCCAGAGTGAAGGTCAACCGACACCAGGCGATCAGCCCCGGCGGTGACGAAGAAGTCACCGATCATCCGAGCGGTGATCGGCTCTCGAGGAAGCACCTTCTTGTCCTGTCGCGAATATCCGTAGAACGGCATCACCGCAGTTATCCGTCGGGCCGAGGCGCGACGCAAAGCATCGATGATGATGAAATGCTCCATGATGTTCTCGTTGATCGGAGCCGAATGGCTCTGCATCACGAAGCAATCGGCCCCTCGCACGCTCTCGATCGGACGGTCGTAGATCTCGCCATTGGCAAACGTGGAGCGATGGAGCTGTCCGATTCGGACTCCGAGGATGTCGGCGACCTCTTCGGCCAGCGGTAGGTTCGCCCCGCCCGTGAAGAGCATCA
>JBOGEW010000314.1:0-2551 GCA_050742075.1 Acidimicrobiia bacterium | reverse complement strand
CGGAAACAGCGCACTTGCTCGCCTTGGTCGAGCAAGCAGAAAAGCGTGTTGGCGATCAGGTAGATCATCGTGAACTTGCCCTCGATCTCCATGTCGGCGAAATCGCCCATCATGACCGGGATGTCTGCCCCTCCCGGTTTCTGGCGGAGCTTTCTCAACATCTCCGGCGAGATATCGATCCCGGCGATACCAATTCCTCGTTCCTTTAGCGGCAGGGCGATGCGGCCGGTGCCGATGGCCAGCTCCAGCACCCGGCCACCGTTGGCCAGCTCGGTGAGGCGATCGATCATCCCTCGAGCCACGTCGGGAAAAATCTGGTCATAGTCGGCGGCCCACTCTGCCCCGTAGGTCTCTTGCCCGTACTCCATCAGGCCGGGAGCGGACATCCGCCGTCGTGGATGTGGGTCATGATCTCGCCCTTGAAGTACTTGGTGATCGAGATGATCGGTGACACCGCCGACGGGCCCAGCGGGCAGATCGTCGTCATCTTCGGTGGCCAGGCGAGTCCGACCGAGATGTTGTCCGATACGTCGAGGAGCAGGTCGAAGTCGACCTCGCGTCCCTGGCCGGCTTCGATCCGGCGCAGAATCATCTCGAGCCAGCTAGTTCCCTCCCGACAGGGTGTGCACTGACCACAGGATTCGTGAGCGAAGAACCGGACGATCCGCTCCGCTGCCCTCACCACACAGGTGGCTTCGTCCATCACCACTACCGCTCCCGAGCCCAGCATCGAACCAGCCTTGGCGGTGTCGTCCTTGGTGATCGGCAGTTCAAGGTGGTCGCTCGGTACAAACCAGGGGGCAGAAGCTCCTCCGGGAATCCAGGTCTTCAGCCTCCGCTCGCGGCGCATGCCGCCGGCAACATCGAAGATGAGCTCGTTCCAGGTGATGCCATGGGGTAATTCGTAATTGCCGGGCTTCTTGACGTGTCCCGAGATCGAGAACAGAAAAGTGCCGGTGTCGGCTTCGTGCCCGAGCTCTTTGTAGGAGTCGACTCCGTGGTTGAGGATGTGCGGCAAGTTGGAGAGGGTCTCGACGTTGTTGACGATGGTCGGCTTGTTGTAGAGCCCGACCGCGGCGGGAAAAAACGGAGGCTTGAGCCGGGGTTCGCCCCGGAGACCCTCGAGGGAGTTGATCAGCGCCGTCTCTTCGCCACAGATGTAGGCGCCGGCGCCGAGATGGACAACGACGTCGAGGTCATAGCTGGAGCCAAAGATGCCCTTGCCCAGATAACCCTGGGCATGCGCTTCCTCGATCGCCTTCTGCACCCGGCGGGCGGGTTTGGGATATTCGCCCCGCACGTACACGAATGCTTGGTGCACCTCGTTGGCGATGGCCGTAATGATGATCCCTTCCAACAGCTGATGGGGGTCGCGCTCGAGGAGCTGGCGATCTTTGAACGTGCCGGGTTCGGACTCATCGGCGTTGACTACGAGATAGGCGGGGCGAGCCGGAGCGAGAAAGCTCCATTTCAGACCGGCCGAGAAGGCTGCTCCTCCGCGACCGAGTAGACCCGAGGTCTTGATCGCTTCGACCAGCTGGTCGCGGGTCATCCCCACCGATTTGCGGGCTGCCTCATAGCCGCCGGTGGCCTCGTAGCGGTCGAGGGTGTGAGAGTCACCCGGGAAGTCGATCATCCGCTTGGTGACGACCAATGGATAGGTCACGATTATCCCCCCTCAGCATTGACCGGGGCGGCGGTGCCGAAGGATCCGAAGGCCGGGTAGGGACCAACCGCGCCGACCTCTTCTTTGATCGCCCACTCGAAGGAGGTAGTTCCTCCGAATAGCTGCTGCAACTCGTCGGTGCTGACCGTCTCAGGTCGGGCCTTGCGTAACCACTGGACGAGTTGGCGGGCCTTGTCGGGGACAACGCCTTCGATCAACTCGTAGTTGACCTGAACCGCCGGCGCTCCTCCGCAGGCGCCCAGACACTCGGCGTGCTCGACCCCGATCAACCCTTCGGTGTCGGTCTGACCGTGGAGGGCCCCCGCCTCCTCTTCCAGCGCATGCATGACCTGGTCGGAGCCGAGAAGCATGCAGCTAATCGAGGTGCAGCAGGAGATCAGATATCGACCCACCGGCTCGCGCTTGTACATGGTGTAGAACGTCGCGACAGCCGCGACTTGGGCGGGGGTGGTGCCGGTCCACTCCGCGACCTCGATCATCCCCGCCTCGGTGAGAAAGCCGTCCTGAGCCATCGCCAGAAACAGAAGCGGCATCACTGCCGAACGGCGGTGGGGATACTGGGCGACGATGGCGCGAGCCCGTTCTTGGACTGATTCCGGCCACTCGCTCATCCCCGTCGAGCATAGAGAGGGCCGCTCTGCGCTCAGAAATCAGCGACCCAGGGCCGCAACGGTTGTCCAGCGACCGTTGCGGCCCACAGACGCGCCAGCGAGGCTGGCTTGGAGAGCTCCTAGCCCCGCCTGCAGTTAGCGGGTGTAGGTGACGCCGTCGAGTACCGGTCTCCGACCGCTACAAGAGTCGCCGGACTCGGTCGGGGTAATTGTCAACGAGTCGTCACCGATTGCCCATTCGTAGGTACCGACC
>JBOGEW010000313.1:0-5934 GCA_050742075.1 Acidimicrobiia bacterium | reverse complement strand
GCTGGGCGCTCTACGCCGCCGTTGGTGTTCTCGTCCTCACCATCGTCCAACGCTTCGACGAAACCGGAAGCCTCACGTCCGCCGGGTCGTCCCAGTCGATGCTGCGCTGGTCGGTCCCGATCCTCCTCGCCGGACTGGGCGGACTCTTCTCCGAACGAGCGGGGATCATCAATATCGGCCTCGAGGGGATGATGATCCTTGGCACCTGGTTCGGTGCCTGGGGAGCGGTGGTTTATGGGCCCTGGTGGGGGATTGTGCTGGCGGTGGCGGCGGGGGCGGTGGGCGGTTTACTTCATGCCATTGCCACCGTCACCTTCGGTGTCGACCACGTCATCTCGGGCGTGGCGATCAACATTCTCGCTCCGGGGATCACCCGCTTCCTCTCCTCTGAGATCCTTACAACTCTCCCCGGGGGATCTATCACCCAATCTCCCCGGGTGACTGGCGTCGGCACTTTCACCCTTCCCATCCTCGGCGGGGGCAGTATCGGCTCCTGGCAGAGTCCCGACTTCTTTGGCTGGCTGGCGGGTCGGGAGATCTTCCTTATCTCGGACCTAGCGAGCATCGCCAAAGGCCTGGTCACCCGGATCTCCTGGGTTTCGCTGATCGCGCTGTTGCTCGTGCCCTTCTCCGCCTGGTTGCTGTGGCGCACTCGCTTTGGGCTCAGACTCCGGATCTGCGGCGAGAGACCGCAAGCAGGGGAAGCGCAAGGGATCAACGTTTATCGCTTCAAGTACATCGGCGTCATCATCAGCGGAGCGCTCTCCGGCCTGGCTGGCGCCTTTATCGCCAGTCCCGAGCTTTCGGGGATCTACCTCGAGGGACAGACGACCGGACGCGGCTTCATCGGCCTGGCGGCCCTGATTTTTGGTAACTGGAAGCCATTCGGAGTTTTGGGCGGAGCGCTCCTTTTTGGCTATCCCTTCGGGATCGGTCTGCGCGATCTCGACGGCAGTGCTTCCCATTCGCTGATCCTGGTCAACGCCATCGGATTGGCGGCAGTGGCGGTGTGGGCCGCGACCAGGGGAAAGGGGCGCGACGCGGTCCTGGCCCTGGTACTCGGGCTGGCGGCGGCTGCGTGGTACCTGACCTCAGACACCCTGCCCGACGTCTGGATCAACATCCTCCCGTTTGTCATTGTTTTGATCGTTCTGGTCTTTTTCGCCCAGAGGCTGAGGGCGCCGGCGGCGGACGGTCTCCGCTACCGCAAGGGTGAACACTGATCGAAGGAAAGAGCGACCTGGCGGATTTCGACCCCTACTCGAGCGCCTTCCAGGACAACCCCTATCCCATTTACGCGCGCCTCCGGAAGGAGAGTCCGGTCTTCTACGACCCCGACTGGGAGCTGACCTTCTTCTCCCGTCATGCCGATGTGGTGGGAATGCTCAAAGACCGACGGTTCGGCCGCGACATTCGCGGCGTCACCGGAGAGATCGATTCCCGGCTCTATGCCCGCAATTATCCCGATCATCTCCCCACCTGGAATCGCTACATCCGGGGTTCCTTCATCGACCTCGAACCACCGCGCCATACCCGCCTCCGGCGTCTGGTGCAGTGGGCCTTCACCCGACGCTCAACCGAGACCTATCGCCCCCGCCTCGAGGCCACGGCGGCGGCCGCCATCGAGACTGCTCTCGAGCGGGGGACGATGGAGGCCATCTCCGAATACGCCACCCCGATCCCCCTCGTCATGATCGCCGACCTCCTCGGGATTCCTCAGGCCGAACAGCCCCAACTCGTCTCATGGTCTCACGACATCGTCCGGGTCTTCGATCAGGGCTGCACGCCCGAGGAAGGCGCCCGGGCCGAGGAAGCGGTAGGCGCCTTTGTCGAATACATCCGTCAGGTTCTCGTCGAGAGAAGGCGCAACCCAGGGTCAGATTTGGTCTCATCGCTGATCGCGGCAGATCACGAAGGAGATCGCCTCGACGATGAGGAGCTGATCGCCACCTGCATTTTGACTCTCAACGCCGGCCACGAAGCGACCGTCCACGCCATCGGCAACGGACTCCTCGCTCTGGCCTCCGACCCCGAGCAGTTCGACCTGCTCAAGAGTGATTCTGCGGGGCTGGCGGGGCAAGCTACCGACGAGATTTTGCGCTTTGACTCACCCTTGCAGATGTTCGAACGCTGGGTCCTGACGGATCTCGACTGGTCGGGAACCGAACTCGAACACGGGACCAAGGTGGGGCTCCTTTTCGGCTCCGCCAATCACGATGAAACGGTGTTTGTCGAACCAGGGCGTCTCGACGTCCGTCGCACCGAGAATCCTCATGTCTCGTTCGGCGCTGGAGTCCACTACTGCGTGGGAGCCCCACTGGCCAAGGTGGAGTTGGAAATTGCCTTCGCTGCCTTTGCCTCCCGAATCGGCAAATTCGAGCTGACCGCTGAACCCGAACGGGTTCGCTCGCTGGTCTTTCGGGGAGTGCGAACCCTTCCGCTGGCTCTCAGCCCCCGGTAGTAGTGGTGGTGTCGGCCGAGGTGGTGTTGGTCGTGGTCTCTGCCGGCCGGCCAACAACGGTGATCTCTTCGATGGCCAGCTCGTCGAAGGGCTCCGTGCCTTCGACTACCTCGGCCTGATAAACACTCTGCACCGTGATGACGATGAAGTTGGCCCGGATGGTGGCGAAGTCGAAGCCCTGCTCGCCCGGCGCGTCCTGCAATTCCTGGGGAACTACGAAGGGGTTCCCCTCCGCCTCGATGGTGATGCCCTTGGCGCGGTAGTTGCGTTGGAACCGGGTCTCATCTTCGAGATTTACCCACAGGATCCGCGTCACCTCCATCGGCTGGGGGAAGGTGAGGCGGATTTCGATCTCTTTTTCGCCTTCGGGGAGCTCGTTGTAGTTGACCTGGAAGGAGCCGGCGTTGCCATCGATCAGATTCGTGCAGGAGAAGTCACCACCGAGACCTTCCGGGACGCAAGAGGCGGTGAGGATGTCGAGGGGGGCGGGGTTCTCGACCTGCACGGCCCCAGCGGTAGTGGTAGTTGCGTTCGCGGCCAGGGTCGTGGCGGTCGAGTCGTCGTCGCCGTTGATCAGGTTGATCAATACCGCAATGATCACTACCAGGGCAATGAGACCGAAGAGAGCGCCGAGAGCGCGCACTCCGGCAGTGCTTTGCACTGCCGGTCTTGGGGCGGTCGGCAGCGGGCCCTGACGAAGGCGAGCGCCACATTCCTCGCAGTGACGGTTGGTTGACGGATTAGGAGCGCCACAAGAGGGACATAGGGTTGGCTCACCGCGGGTTGTACGCGGTGGGGGCGGTGCCGCCTCTAAATCGAATTCCTCGTACTCCTCCTCGTCCTTTTGGAGGGTGTCGACCCAGCTCCCGCATGTCGGGCAAAACTCCTCGTCGACGACAGTCGCACCACAGTTGTCACACACATAACGGGCCATTCGGGCCGGTATTGTGCCACGCAGATGCTTTTTGCGGAGATCGCGGTCGGAGCCGACATCAGGCAGGCCGAGCCGTGGACGCCGTTCTCCGTTCTGGCTGCTCTGGTCTTACTCGCCGCGGTGGGATACCTCATTTGGAGAAGGGCCCGCCGACCCTGAAAACCGCTGGCGGCCGGGTTCGCTGAAAGGCGTTGGTGATAGCCTCGGGAGGCATGCACGACTCGATCCTTCTCGAGGTGCTGTCGCGGCTGGCTCCGGGGACTCCTCTGCGGCAGGCGCTCGAGCGCATCATCCAGCAAGGCAACGGTGCCCTGGTGGTGCTCGGCCACGACGCCCTGGTCGACGACACCAGTTCCGGCGGATTCTGGCTGCAGGGGGTCGGTTTCAGCCCGCCTCGACTCGCCGAACTGGCGAAGATGGATGGAGGCATCGTCCTCGACGACACCTGGGATCGGATCCTGGCAGCCAACGTCCACTTCCTTCCCGATCCGGACCTGCCCACTGATGAAACCGGCTCGCGCCATCGGACGGCCGAGCGACTCGCTAATCAGACCGGAAAGCCGGTGGTGTCAGTCTCGGAAGGTAGACGCCTGGCGACTCTCTTCTACGAGGGCCGCAAGGTGGAACTGGCTCGACCGACGGTGCAAGCGGCGCGGGTCAACCAGGATCTCCACACTTTGGAGCGATTGCGGCGACGGCTCGACGACTCAGACGAACGGCTGATGCACCTCGAGGTCACCGGGCTGGCCACCTACCGCAACGTGGTCCATGTCTTGCAACAAGGTGAACTCGTACGACGGATCGGACGCCAGATCGAAACCCAAACCATCACGCTCGGCGGCGAGGCACGGCTGATTGCGGTCCAACTCACAGAACTCACCCGGGGTATCGAACAGCTCGTGGCTTCGACATTGGCTGATTACTTGGGAGGCCGTCGGGTTCGCTTCGTACCGGAAGCAGTCGAAAGCCTGGCGCTCTTGAGTGACGAGGAACTGGAGGACGCCACCCTCGTCGGCAAAGCGGTCGGGTTCAGCGATCTAGACGAACTTGCTCGCCCGCGCGGGGTGAGGCTTTTGGCCAAGGTGGGCCGCCTCCCCGAGGCGACACGCGAGAAGCTGTTGCGTCACTTCAAGACCGTCGAGCGCCTTTTCAGCGCCACCGCCAGCGAGCTCGAGCAGGTCGAGGGGATCGGTGAAGCAAGGGCGGCGATGTTGCGCCGCTACTTCGATCGCTGGCGCGCGGCCGCCGCCACCTGGGATCCAGATCCGACCTGACGGGTACAATGCTCCGTCCTTGGCTCAAAAGAAATCCACCCGCTCAGTAAAGCTCTCGGCCGTCCCGGTCAAGAAGTCTGCCCCTAAAGGCCCTGCCTCGAAGAAGACGGGAGGCAAGTCCCTGGCCAAGAAGGCTTCGCCCAGGAATGCTCCTGCCACGAAATCTGGGACGACGAAGACCGTGAAGTCTTCGGCGAAGAAGGTTCCGACTCAGAAGATCGCAGCCAAGAAAGCCCCGGCCAAGAAAGCCCCGGCCAAGAAAGCCCCGGCCAAGAAAGCCTCGGCCAAGAAAGCCTCGGCCAAGAAAATCCCCGCCAAGAAAGCCCCGGCGAAGAAGGCGGTTGCCGAGAAGGCGGCGATCAAGAAAGCGGCGGTCAAGAAGGTAGCTCCACCGGCGAAGTCGGTGGCGAAGCGGGCCGAGCGGGCTTCGGAGGAGGCCAAACCGCCCGAGCCCAAGAAGGGACCCGTCACCTCCCGCTACAGCGTCGGCGACAAGGTGGTCCATCCGCAGCACGGCGCGGCCACGATCCAAAAGCGGGTCAAGCAATCTTTCGACGGGCAGTCGCGCGAGTACTACGTACTCGATATCTCGACCGAGTCGCTGACGGTCATGATCCCCGTCGACAGGGTCGATTCCGTGGTGAGGTCGGTCATCTCCAAGACCGCGTCCAAGAACGTCCTCGCCTCGTTAAAGGGTGAGCCCCAGGAGGCAGGAGCCAACTGGAGCCGTTGGTACAAAGTCCTCACCGAGAAGATGTATTCAGGGGATATTTTCCAGGTGGCCGAGGTGGTCCGGGACCTTTCCTATTCCCAGCAAACCAAGGGCATTTCGCCTGCTCTGAAGCGAATGCTCTCGAAGGCGCGCATGACCTTGATCTCTGAGCTCTCGTTCTCGCTCGAAGTCGACGAGGAGGAAGCAACCAATCGCCTCGACCGGGCACTGCCCAAGCTCGAGGGCGCTCTCGTTCCAATCGTCTGAAAGAGTCCATGATTGAGTTCCGGGCCGGGGTCGGGTTCGATGCCCACCGTTTTGGACCAAACCCTCCAATCAAGCTGGCCGGGATCGTTGTTGATTCCGAACGCGGCATCGAGGCGACGTCGGACGGGGACGTCGTCGCACATGCCATCGCCGACGCCATTCTCGGAGCCTGTGGCCTGGGAGACATTGGCGATCACTTCCCGTCGGACGATCCCCGGTTCCAGGGGGCCGACAGCATGCTCCTCCTGCGGACCGTATTTCGTCTCGCTCGCGCCTGGAGGTGGTG
>JBOGEW010000312.1:0-2030 GCA_050742075.1 Acidimicrobiia bacterium | reverse complement strand
CATATATGTGGCCATTTCTACGCAGGAACGGAAAGAGAGCGGGTGAAGGGGATCGAACCCTCACCACCAGCTTGGAAGGCTGGAGCTCTACCATTGAGCTACACCCGCGTCGGTCTCGAGTTTACCGGCGGGTGTCAGTCGAGAGATTCGGCGATTTCCACTGTTTCCTCCAAACCCAAGGCGGATTCGATTCGATAAGTAACGCCATCCGCCATCCAGACAAGGACCTTTCCAGCCAGACGGATCTGATCATCGGCGATGAGCCCGTCTGGGTTCTCGAAGAAGACCGTGTGGGGCGCGCCCGAAAGGAAGTAGCCCATCTCGCCGTTGACCCGAACAGGCTCGATCTGGGTGGCCTCCGGGGCTGTCTTGAGTAGAAGCTCTTGGTCGACCCGAGCCTCGAACTGGATCAGCAGCAATCCGATTCCCGTGTCGAAGACCTCTGGCAGATCACTGGATTCGCTCCAGAGCATCGCCACCTGCTGCCCGCCGTTCCACCTCAACAGCTGAACCGAGTCTGGAGGCGGAAGATCCTGAGGTCGCTTCAAATCGAAGCCGACCGCACCTTGGGCCTCGACTAGCGGTGTCTCAACCCCGCCGACCAATGTCGTTGGGGGACGGCTGGGAACCGAGGTCTCGGAGAATTCAACGCGAATTCCGCTAACCCGGAGCAACCAGGCGACCGCTTCTTGACCGGGAGTGCTGAAAAGGAAAACGAGAACTGCGAGCGCCGCGGCCCCGAGAGCAAACCATCGACGCGACAGCGCAGGTCTCACCTCGATCCGGCCTGCGACTCGCGAGGCCATATCATGACCCTCAGGCCAATCGATCTCCCTGCCGAGGGATGCCAGCGCAGTCTGGATGCGCTCGTCGGTCCAGGTCATAACTCAACCCCCGCCAGACTCGCTCGCAAGCGATCCATCGCCCGGCTAGTCCTCGACTTCACGGTTCCGGGTGGAATCCTCAGCACGCTGGCCGTCGCCGCCGCGGAGAGCCCGAGCAGGAACCGACACTCGACCACCTCCCGCAGGCTATTCGGAAGATCATCGAGGGCCCTGAGCAATTCTTCTCGTCTCTCAGCTTCGACGACCATCGCTTCGGGAGATGGGGCCGCACCTCCCGAAGCGCTGGCGACCTTGAGGGCGAGTCGATCCCGGCGACCGCTGCTGCGGGTTTGATTAAGAGCCTCGTTGCGCACTATCCGCAGAATCCATGGGCGGAAGTTGGATCCCGGGCGAAACCGATTAAGGGCGCGAAAGGCTTTCACAAATGCGTCCTGAACCACATCGTCGACTTCGTTGTGACGGCGAAGGACGAGGTAGGCAACCCGGCGGGCGATGTCTTGATGAGCGCGGACGAGCTCCCCATATGCCGCCTGGTCTCCTTTCTTTGCCGACTCAATCAACAGGCTTTCAGCCAGTGGACGGCCCTCCACTTGCTCGCTCATTTGTCCATTATACCTCTCGATGCCGAATCGTTCCGTCTTGGAACCACGCGAGCCTTTTCGGTGTAAGCACATTGCCAAGCCGATGAAGGGTGCAAACAATGGCTCGAATCCGATTGTTGGTGGTCGTTACGCTGGCTCTCCTGACCATCCCGGGTTGGGCCCTCGCCGGGGGTTGGGCTCTGACCTCCTTTGACGAGTTGCCGTCCGAGTTCGAGGCGGGTGCCAGCTATGACCTGACCTACACCGTCCTTCAGCATGGGGTGAATCCCGTGGACGTCGGACAAAGCGAGGTCCGCGTCACCGGCGAAGACGGAAGCGTTACCACCTTTGTCGCCGCGCGATTGCTGGAAAGAGGGCGATATCAGGTGACAGTCACTTTCCCGGACTCTGGTCTCTGGACCTGGGAGGTGACCCAGGGCGACTTCGGAATCCATCCGATGGGTCCGATCTCGGTGAGCGCACCAGCTGGCGCAGCCGCTGTCGGAAGCTCGCCCCTAGCGTGGCTACTCCCTCTGGCTCTGGCGATCACTATCGGTTTGATCGCGGTGCAGGTCGCCAATCTGACCCGCTCGCGACCCCCGAC
>JBOGEW010000311.1:0-9874 GCA_050742075.1 Acidimicrobiia bacterium | reverse complement strand
CTGGGCGCCGCAGTCCCGCCGGCTGAGCGTCAGCGCCCCCTCGATCTTTCAGGTTCTCCGCGACCAAACCGACCTTCGGGAGTTCGGTTTGGTTCACCAAAGCGCAGGTCAGTCCTTGTGGAGGAGGGCCCCATAGACAAAGCCGAAGAGACCCATGCGCCAGACCAAACCGAGGCGAAGGGGGCTTTGTGCGAAGAGCTCCTCCGGTTGAGGCAGCTTGTCGAGACTTTGGTGGAGGTACCAATAGTCTGCCGGGGCGCGGGCGATCAATCCTGCCAGCGGAAGGGTGATGGCGGTCCCCAGCCGTGAGATCGAGCGGGCAATCCCGTGTCGTGGCCGGCCGAGGTCCACCACCGCCGCGACTCCGCCTGATCGCATCACCCGGTGCATCTCGACCAGGGTCTGGTCGATCGAAGAGAGATTGCGAAAGACAAAGGCGGAGAACACCGAGTCAAAGCTCTCGTTCGGAAATGGGAGAGCCTCGCCTACCGCCGCTACCCGGTGCCGAATCGGACTCAAAGCGAGCATCTCCCGTACCGGGTCCAACGCAACCACATCCCGGTCACCGAAAACTGGAGCCGCCACGCCGGTGCCGCTTCCGAGGTCGAGGAGTCGACCGGGCGGCAAGTGCCTTATCGCCGAATGCCGCCACGATTGGTCGCGTCCGGCCGATAACAGCTTGTTGATCAGGTCATAGCGGCGGGCGATGCGAGCAAAAATTGCATCCGATTGCTCGCTCACCCGATGCGGCCGAACCCCACATAAGGCACCAGTGCCTCGGGCATCTCCACCGAGCCATCCTCCTGCTGGAAGTTTTCAAGGATGGCGAGGATCATCCGGCCGACGGCAACGGCGGTTCCGTTAAGGGTGTGAACTATCCGGTTGCCATCCTCCCCTCGCATCCGAATCTTCAGGCGTCGCGCCTGATAGTCGGTGGTGTTCGAGCACGACGTGACCTCTCGAAACGCATCCTGGGAGGGAAACCAGGCCTCGATGTCGTATTTCTTGGCCGCCGACGAGCCGAGGTCGCCGGCAGCGACGTTGACCACCCGATATGGAATCCCGAGTGCTCCGACAATCGACTCTTCGATTGACAGCAGCCGCTCGTGCTCTTCCACCGACGTCTCCGGGGCACAGAACACGAACATCTCCACCTTGTCGAATTGGTGGACGCGAAACAATCCTTGAGTGTCCTTTCCGTAGGTTCCCGCCTCCCGGCGGAAACAGGAAGAGAATCCGGCGTAGCGCAGGGGAAGCTGGTCGGAGTCGAAGATCTCGTCGGAGTGATATGCGGCCAGGGAGACTTCCGAGGTACCAACCAGGAAGAGGTCATCGGCGGGAACTGAGTACACCTGTTCGCGATCGCCCGGAAAGAATCCGGTGCCATAGAGAGCCTGCTCGCGGACGAGCACGGGCGGCACCATCGGTGTGAAGCCGGCGGCGATCAACCGGTCGAAGGCATAGCGAACCAGGCCGAACTCAAGAATCACGGCCTGACCCTTCAAGTATCCGAACCGGCTGCCCGCGACCTTCGCCCCTCGCTCCATGTCAATGATGTCAAGACTCGACCCCAGCGCGGTGAAATCAGACGCGTCGAAGTCGAAGCTCGGCAGCTCGCCCACCCGTTTCATCTCGACGTTGTCGGCGTCGGTCTGGCCGTCAGCGGCACCCGGATCGACCAGGTTGGGCACCGCGGCCCACTGCTCCTCGAACGCTTGCGTCAACTGGTCCGCTTCGCCCTCGAGGGACTTGTAGCGCTCGGCCAGCTTTCCCACTTCGGCAATGGCTGCCTCCTTTTCGCTCCCCTGCAAGCGAGCGATCTCCTTACCGGAGTCTTTCTGGGCTGCCCGGGTTTCTTCTGCTTCTTGCCGGGTTCGCCGGAGCCGCGCCTCGAGATCGATGAGCTGGTCGAGATCGACTGCCAGGCCGCGGCGCTGCAAAGAGAGTCGAATCTGATCGGGGTCGGAACGAAGGAGGGAGGGATCGATCACGGATGCGAAATCCTACGGCGGCTATTCGACTGGCTCGTTCACGAAGAACGAAAGGGCGATGCCGTCGTTGTCGGCATTGCCATCGGGCTCGGTGAGCTGGAGGGCGACCGAAAGTTGATAGGTCTGGCCGGAGGCCACGGCCAACTCGAGGAAAGAAACTGTGGTTTGCGCCCCAGGAGCTAGCGCCGGCACCGCGAGAGTGCGCGAATCCTCTTCCTCGTCGGTCGAGAGATCGAGGAACAGGTTCTGGATCGGAGCCGAGGTATTGCCGAGGTTGGCGACCACCACGTCGATGCGGATCGACTCCACCGGTTCCACCACCAGGTCCCCATCGGGATCTGTCACCCAGGCGGGTTGAGAGGTCACCTGGCCGACGGCGAGATCGGCCCGCAGAGCCAGCAGCGAATTGTCAGCCGCGGCCGCAGCGGCAAAAAGCCGGGCGAGGGCGACTGGGGAGTAATCCGGAGAGTGAAACTGCAACTCAGGAAGGGGGGTGATCGGATCGGGCACCTCGGCTCGCGCCAGCTCGGTCAATACTCCCCGGTACAGCTGGTCGCCCGCCGCTACCTGCTGGATCCCGGCGTAGATCTGCTCCTCACCGGCACCCTCGAGATCGGCAGAGCGGAGCATCCCCTCCTGAAACGTGCGCACTCCGCCGATCCAGGTCGATACGGCGAGACGGAAGAGCGAAGCGGCTCCTACCAGCGAGCTTCGCTGCGGAGCTTCGAGAACCGAAGCCGAGGCATTGTTGAGGGCGGCGGCAACCGAATCGCTGGCAGTTTCGAATTCGGCCCGGTCGAGACCGGCGAGATCGTCAGGCAGGTTGGAGAAAGTCGAGGCCGCAGTGACCAGGTGCTCAGCCGACTGCCGGATCCCGTCGAGATAGGCCACAGCCGCAGATGCCTGGGCATTGATGCGGGCCAGGATCAGCGCCAGCAGCACGATGATGGTGAGGAGCACCGGCCACCATGCCCATCGGCGGCGACGCAGGCGTCGTTCGAGCTTGCGATCCAATACCGCCGGTTGCAATGGCTACGCCGTCACTGAGTCAAGGTGCTGGAGGAGATCGTGCGCCGCCAATTCGATCGATTTATGCCTCCATTCGGAGGCTCGATAGACGCAGGCGATCAGGCCGCTGCGGTGCAACCGTCGCAGGTCCCCGTAGACGAAGCCGTAGCGAGCTTTGGTTTCGTCGGTAGCGCCGTCGGTGAGAGCCAGGTGCCATTCGCCGTACTCGTCCCATGAGTGCTTCTCGAGAAAGACGTTCCCATCGTCTGCAGTTGGTTGCGACTCGCCCCAGTCGCTGTCGAGCACATACTGACGGGCGTCGATCAGGCTCCGGGCTTTGGCCACCGCTTTCTTGTTGACTGTGTACGAGGCCATGAACTCATTCTGTCCTGGGTCGTTGACCCGCTGGTGGGTGGGCGAAGGGGGACTTGAACCCCCACGTCCTTGCGGACACAGGAACCTGAATCCTGCGCGTCTGCCAATTCCGCCACTCGCCCGAGTGGGTGCTCAAGGCTAGCCGTCTGCTTGTAATCCGTTCTGTGGGCTGCAGCCATCGATTTCGCCAGCTAGCAACCCAGGGTTCGCATATGGGCTGCGTTTGCAACCAAACCTCCCCAACTACCGTTTCTCTGGAAATGAAGCTCGCCCGCCAATTGGAGCGGAGGCTGGAGGACGCCCTCGATCATCTCGCCGGACGCATCTTCCGCGGCGGGCTCCACGTCTCCGAACTCGCCGCTCGCGTCGCCCGGGAAGCGGAGTTGGCCGAGTTTCGAACCCCGGCGGGCCCGGCCACGGCCAATCACTTCACGCTCCTCGTCAACCCGGCCAACCTCGCCGCCGACCCCGAGCCTCTGGCCCGCGAGCTTGAGCTGGCCTTCGCCGAGCTGGCGGCCGATCGGGGATGGCGGTTGGAAGGGCCCGTGCAAGTAACGCTCGACCGAAGCGGGGACGTCGGCGTCGGGACCATCAACAGCGCCGCCTCCGTCGCCGTCGGGACACTCCCCTGCTGGGCGCAGCTCACATCACCGGAGGGGGAGAAAACGCCCATACGGCACAACCGGGCCACGGTCGGGCGTTCGGCGGAAGCCGATGTCGTGCTCGATCACCCCGAGATCAGCCGCACCCACGCCTTGATCTACCGCCAGGGCGGAGAGATCTATCTGGTCGACACCGGCTCGGCCAATGGCACCCGGATCGACGGGGCCGCCGTCGGTCGAACTCCGACGCGGATGGCTGCAGTGGCCGAGCTGACTCTGGCCAATCATCTCTTTCGTTTCACACCATGCCGGAGCTGATCCTCACCGTTTTGCGCCTGATCTTTCTGGCGCTCGTCTACCTCTTCATCTGGCAGGTGGCTCGGGCCATCACCCGCCATGTCGGCCTCGGTCAGGGACAGGGGCGGGGAAGCAAGCGGAGCATCAAGCAGGTGGCGGTGATCCGGAGCGACACCCAAGGCGGCATGACGTTCGCGGTCAACGGGGCCACGGTTGTCGGACGCAGCGATCAGGCTGATGTTGTGATCGAGGATCCCTACGCTTCCGAGTTCCATTTCCGGCTCGTGCTCTCGGATGGGACTCTTACGGTCTCCGATCTCGGAAGCACGAACGGCACCTACGTCAACGGCAAGCGCATCACGACTCCCACCAACCTTCGCCGTGGCGACGCCCTCCAGGTAGGGAAAACGGTCATGGAGGTGCGATGAAGTACCAGTACGCCTCCGCCACCCACAGGGGACGGGTGCGGAACAACAACGAGGATGCCTACTGGCCTGAGACCGCCGGACAAGGCCCGGGCCCTTTCGTGTTGATGGTGGCCGACGGGATGGGAGGAGCCGTGGCCGGCGAGGTCGCCAGCCAGTTGGCGGTCGAGCAAGCCCAACTGGGCGACGGGCTTCCCTACGAACGGTTGGCCAGAGCCAATGCCGAAGTGTTCGAGCGCTCCCTCGCCGAGCCCGAACTCGCCGGAATGGGAACGACGCTGACCCTGGTCGAATTAGGACCCTACGGCGTTGCTCATTTGGCGCATGTGGGAGACAGCCGTGCGTATCTGTGGCACGACGGCGCTCTCGAGCAGATCACCGCCGACCACACCGTGGTAGCCGAGCAGTTGGCGGCCGGTCGCATTTCCGAGGGAGAGATCGCCAACCATCCCCAGCGCAGCATGCTGACCAGGGTGCTGGGAATCAGCTCCACTATCGAAGTCGACACCCTCGACCTCCAACTCGAGCCCGGTGACCGGCTGCTGATTTGCTCGGACGGTCTGACCAACATGATCGATGACCAGGCAGTGGGGTCTCTGCTCGGGGTGGGGGCTCCGGAAGAGGTGGCCTGGAATCTGATCGAGGCGGCCAACCGCGCCGGGGGGCACGACAACATCACCGTGATCATCGTGGTCGTCGAACCGTGAGGTGCAACTTTGAGCGCGCCGGTGGTCACGACAACACTGTCAAGTTGATCATCGTGGTCGTCGAACCGTGAGGTGCAACTGTGAGAACCGCGCCGGTGGTCACGACAACACTGTCAAATTGCTCATCGTGGTCGTAGAAGCGTGAACAGCATTCGGGAGAACCTTGCTGGGGGTCACGACAACACCGTCAAATTGGTGGTCGTGGTAGTCGAGAATTGACCCGCACCGGCGAAAGCGGGATGCTGGTCGCGGCTGCGGGAGTAGCCGCCTTTGGGGTAACGCTGGTCCTGCTGGCGGGGGGCCAGACGATCGACGCCCGGATCGGGCTCACTTTCGCGGTGATGCTTTTCGCCTTCGGAATGGTGCATTTCGCCATTCGCCGGTGGGCGCCCTCGGCTTCGACTGTCATCCTTCCTCCGGCCGCACTTCTCACCGCCTTGTCGCTGGCCGAAATCCATCGCCTCGATCCAGTCAGGGCTGGGCTTCAGCAGTGGTGGCTGCTCGTCGCGGCGGCGCTGACGATGACCCTGCTCGGATTTCTCCATCACCGGGGGATCACCACCATCCGCCGTTATCGCTACCTCTATCTCCTGGTCGGCCTGGTGTTGTTGCTCCTCCCATTGCTTCCGTCGAGCGGACCGCTTCCACTCCGCGGTCTGGAGGTGAACGGCTCCCGGCTGTGGCTGGTAGTCGACCTGGCATTCACGGAGATGCGGTTCCAACCCGGGGAAATCGCCAAGCTGCTGCTGGTCCTCTTCCTCGCTGGCTACCTGGCCGAGCGCCAGCCCGCCCTGGCCGAAAAGCCCCGCAAGTTCGGGCCCTTCCGTTTCCCCGAGCCGCGCCAGCTATTCCCGGTAGTGATCGTCTGGGTGGGCAGCCTCGTGGTCCTGATCGCCCAGCGCGACCTCGGAGCATCCGTTCTTCTCTTCGGGGCCTTCGTGGGGATGATTTATGCCGCCACCGGTCGCACCTCATATCTGCTGCTCGGGACCCTGCTCACTGTCGGCGGTGGAATCGCCGCCACCCGGGTGTTCGATCATGTTGATCGGCGGGTGGTGGCCTGGCTGCGACCGTTCCAGAACTACGACGGGGCCGGATATCAGGTCGCCCAGGCGTGGTTTGGAATGGGAACCGGAAGCCTGGCCGGTTCGGGCATCGGATTGGGACGGCCCGACCTCATCCCCAACGCCGCCACGGACTTCATATTCGCGGCGGTGGCAGAAGAGCTCGGCTTCGCCGGCTCCATGGCGGTGCTGGCCGCCTTCGCCCTCCTGATCGGAGCTGGATTCGGGATCTCGCTCCGTTGTCGGGACCGCTTTCGCAAGCTCACCGCCGCCGGCCTCACCTGGGTGCTGGGGCTGCAGGCATTTCTGATCATGGGCGGCGTCCTCCGGCTGGTCCCGCTCACTGGGATCACGCTGCCTTTCATGTCTTACGGAGGATCGTCCCTCGTGGGGAACTTTCTTCTCCTGGGGCTGCTGGCTCGCATCAGCCATGAGGAGCAGACATGAACCGCCCCACCCGACGCCTTGCCGCCGCCGTCCTCGTCGGATTCGCCCTTCTCGGACTGATGACGACGTGGGTACAGGTGGTGGCCGCCGACACCTACCGCCTCGACCCCCGCAACGCCCGGTTCAACCTGACTCAAACCGACAAAGAGCGGGGCCTCATCGTCTCCACCGACGGAGTGGTCCTCGCCCGCAGCGACCCCGATCCGGCCACAACCGGCTCATTCATCCGCTCCTATCCAGAGGGCCCCGCCTTCGCCAACGTCGTGGGCTACTCCTCACTTCTTTTCGGAGAGCAGGGCATCGAACGCGCTTACTCCGCCGACCTTCGCTCCCGGCGCGACTTCACCATCTCCGATCTCCTGTCGGTGGTCCTCGGCCGCGACCTTCGGCCCCAGAACCTCCAACTCACCCTTGATGCTTCGCTGCAGAGGCTCGCCTATCAAGCGCTCGGCGGGCAAGCCGGAGCCGTGGTGGCCCTCGACCCCCTCACCGGGGCGGTGCGAGCGCTGGTCACGTCTCCCAGCTACGACCCTTCTTTGCTGCTCGGCACCGATGCCGCCAATCAGTACCAGGTGTTGCTCGATGATCCTGCCCGCCCGCTCTCCGATCGTGCCACCCGCGAGCTTTATCCACCGGGTTCGACCTTCAAGACGGTGGTGGCGGCCGCGGCCCTCGACAACGGCATCGCCACACCGGAAACCGCTTATGCCGACCCGTCGGAGTTTCCGCTGCCAGGATCGACGGCGGTTATCCAAAACGCGGGGGGAGGACCGTGTAACAACGGCACCAGCACCACACTCCTCCAAGCATTCGTGCGATCGTGCAACACCACCTTCGGGCGAATCGCCATCGAGGTGGGAGCCGCACCGATCGGTGAGGTGGCGGAAGGGATCGGTTTCAATCGGGAGATCCCTTTTTCCTGGCCCGTGGCCGAGAGCGCCTTCGCCGTCGGGATCCTGGCCGGCGATGACGCCGCTCTCGGACAGAGCGGGATTGGCGAGCGAGATGTGAGAACCACTCCCCTGCAGATGGCGATGGTGGCCGCGGCCGTCGCCAATCAAGGGGAGGTCATGGTGCCCAATCTCGTCGCCCGCATCTTTGATAGCGACGGCAACGAAGTCGAAGGAGTCGAGCCGAGTGTTTTCGACACGGCCTTCAGCCCCGACACGGCTTTCGTCCTCAGCCAGATGATGGAACGGGTCATCACCGAGGGCACCGGACGACAGGCGGCAGTGCCGGGAGTCAGAGTGGCAGGGAAGACCGGCACGTCCACGGGGGTCGAAGGGCGTCCCCATGCTTGGTTTATCGGATTTGCCCCCGTTGATGCCCCCACGATTGCCGTGGCAGTGTTTGTCGAAGCTGGCGGGAACATCGGCGAGAACGCCAGTGGGGGATCCGTTGCCGCTCCGATTGCGTCACAACTCATCAGCGGTTGGTTGAACCGGTGATCTCTAGAATCTTCTCCAGTTCTCAATGAACTTCCCTCACCCCCTCACTGATCGTTATCACCTCGCGTCGCACTTGGCCCGCGGTGGGATGGCCGACGTCTATCTCGGCCAGGACACTCTCCTCGGTCGCAAAGTGGCGATCAAGGTCCTCCACTCGCAGTTTTCGACCGACGAGGCCTTCGTCAAGCGCTTCCGGCGAGAGGCGCAGGCAGCCGCCAACCTCACCCATCCCAACATCGTCGGCATCTACGACTGGGGCCAGGCCAACAGCACCTATTTCATCGTGATGGAACTCGTGGACGGGCGCAGCCTGCGCGATGTACTCCGCTCCGAAGGTGCCCTGCTTCCGCGCAGGGCAGCCGAGATCACCGCCGAGGTGGCCTCGGCCCTTTCTGCTGCCCACCGCGCCGGACTGGTCCATCGCGACGTCAAGCCGGGCAACATCTTGCTTTCGAGCGACGGCACGGTGAAGGTCACCGATTTTGGGATCGCCCGGGCCTGGGACGATTCCCAGGAGCTGACCCGAACCGGGGCCGTGATCGGCACCGCCACCTACTTCAGCCCCGAGCAGGCCCAGGGCAACGATGCCGATGAACGCTCCGACGTCTACTCGCTTGGAGTCGTCCTCTACGAGATGCTCGCTGGGAGGCCGCCGTTCTCTGGCGAGAGCCCGGTGGCGGTCGCGTACCAGCACGTCTCGGCGAGCGCCCCTCCCCCGTCCTCGTTGAACGCCGACGTTCCGACCGAGCTCGACGCGGTCGTCACTCGAGCGCTCGAGAAGGATCCTGCTTTCCGTTATCAGAACGCAGACGAAATGCGAGCCGATCTCCTCCGGGTGCTGGCCGGGCAGGCACCCGCGGTATCTCCGATTCCGGTGCCGGCGGCGGCCCCGACTCAGGCGGTCGGAGCCGACCCCAGCAATACCCGGGTCCTCACCGCCGCCCCGGTTCGGACCGCGGGGCCGCCAACCCAGACCGTTCCGGCGATCGAAGAACGCAGGAGCCAGATCCCTTTCATCCTCACGGCCTTCGGTTTGCTAGCTCTCCTCGCGGCGATGGTGTTCCTGGTCTTCCGGATGGCCAACGAGGGGCCGCCGCCGACGACCTCTGTTCCCCAGGTGGAGGTCCCCAATGTGGTCGGGGAAACCGAGGCCGAGGCCGTGGCCATTCTCTCCGGGCTTGATCTCGATCCCGAGTTGCGTCAAGAGGCCTCCTCTGAGGTTGAGGAGGGCATCGTCATTCGCACCGATCCGGCTGCCGGAACGACGGTGGAGTCGGGCCGCGAGGTTTTCGTCTACGTTTCGGCTGGCCAAGATCCGGTCGAGGTCCCGGCATTGATCGGGGAAACGAGGGAACGAGCCGAGGCCCTGCTCAACGAAGCTGGCCTGACGGTCGGCAACGTCACCGAACGGCCCGACGCCGAGGCTGAGCCGGGAATCGTAATCGAGCAAAGCCCTGTCGCCGGGATCGAACGCGATCCGGGCGAGCCGGTGAATTTCGTCGTCTCCACC
>JBOGEW010000310.1:0-2753 GCA_050742075.1 Acidimicrobiia bacterium | reverse complement strand
CCCCAACGATGGGCACCTGACCAGTCACCCGACCCAACCCCGTCGGCAAGATTCCAGCCGCAGTCATCGGCGACAAACACTCGAACGTCGCCGGCCTGCTCGGCGCCGGTGATCACGGTCTCGATACGTTCGTTCGTTGTTCGTTCCTCTGTCCGTCTTGCTGTCGACGCTAGGAAGCGGCCGCTATTGGCGCTTCCGGAGAACGAACCAACTCCGCGTCCTCGCCGGATCTGGGCAATTTCGTGAAGGCGGGCCGGCGTGGAAGCTGGTAGCGCAGGTACCAGACCAGCATCAGCGCCGTGGTTACCAGGTAGAACGTGTGCAGCACCCAGACGGGCCCCGCCGGCAGATGAAAGACGTAGACCGAGTGGATGAGGTTGCCCAGGTTGCTGAGCACGATGTTGCCCAGGCTGTACGAGCTCAGGTCCTTGGTCCGAGCCGCTTTGACCACCATCGGCAGCATGCTGCCGGCGAAGATCACCGTCGAGATGGTTCCGGCCAGCAGCGGGAGGCCGACTTCCATGGCGGCCTCCCTGTCGTCGCGGCGGTCAGGGCTTCTCGGGTTGTCAAGAAGCGTTCGACCTCGTCGAGGACACGCGCCGAGGGCCTATTGCATCGGGCGAAGCATCCGGATCTCTCGCCGAGGCGACCTGGGTCCTGGCCACGCCCGATGGTTGGGCAGTGTCGGCTTGGTGCTTATGGTCGGCTACCGGTCGATCCGGGTTGCTGTGCCCATGCCGAGCCGCGATCGCGTCGGCGATGTGAGCGGCGTCTCGTTCCACGCCGTGGATCTGCTCCGATGAGACCGAGTAGAGGAATTTGAGGCCAACGAAGTAGAGGCCGGGTATCTCCTCAACGACACCACGCCGATGATCCGGCCCCGCCATACCTTTCTCGATCACCGGTAGGTCGATCCAGGAGAACCCTGGATGAAACCCGGTGCACCAGACGACGTTGGCCACATCGAGACGACGGTCGTCTTCGAGTTGGGGCTGTCCGTGCTGCACCCCGGTGACCCGGGGAACACGCTCCACGCCCGCCGCTGCGAGGTCCTTCGGTTTGACCCTGATCATGAGCTCACCGGTGGACACCATTGTGGGCCGGGCCCTTCTTCCGATAGGTGTACCGGTGGTCAGAACTCGGTGGAAGATGATCCGCGCGATGAACGGCATGAGGATTCGCGCAGCCACGCTCTCCGGGCGGAATGGGAGGTGACCGGTGTCGGGTCCGGACAGCCAGATGTCGTGGGTTCTCGCCAGCTCCATGGCGACCTCTGCCCCCGAGTTGCCGGCTCCGACCACAAGGACACCTCCGGCTTGGAGCTGACCGGGGTTGCGGTAGTCGGCGACATGAAGCTGGACAACGCTCGGATCGAGCTGGCTGGCGAACTCCGGTATCCGGGGTCGTTGCCAGCTCGACATCGCAACTACTACGTTGTCGGCCTCGAACCGTCGGTTTCCGGCAGCCGCCACGAAGCATTCGCCCTCTCGAGATAGTCCGTGCACCCGCACACCGGTCTCGACGGGAATGTCGAACCGCTGGGTATAGGACTCCAGATAGTCGGCAATCTCGTCCTTGCTCGGGAATCCCCAGTGGTACCCGGGAAACGGCATGCCGGGCAGCCCGTTGAGCCGGTTGGGGGTGAACAGCCGCAGCGAGTCCCACCGGTTGCGCCAGGCGTCACCGATCCGGTCGTTGGCATCGATGATCGCGTAGGAGAGGCCGCGCCGGGACAGGTGGTATCCCACCGCGAGCCCGGACTGTCCACCTCCGATGACGAGGGTCTCGACGTGCGAGCTTGCAGGTCGATCGGTCATGTCGTCGCCTCCTTGGAGCCGGCGCTTGGATCGTCTATACTCCAGATTGGAGTGAATTTATGCTCCAATCTGGAGTATGTCAAGAGGCAGGGATGGATCGGCTGACGACCACCTCGTACGCGGTGCTGGCACAGGTAGCCGTGCGACCCTGGTCCTCCTACGAGTTGGCTCAGCAACGCGTTCGCTACTTCCGATACGTCTGGCCGCGGGCCGAGAGTGCCATCTACGGCGAGGTGAAGCGGTTGTCCTCGATGGGACTGCTGGAGGGCACCAAGGAGTACACCGGAAAGAGATCCCGTACGGTGTACTCGATCACCGAAGCCGGCAAAGAAGCGCTACGGGAGTGGTTGGGAACTCCGATCTCTCCGTTCTCGATGGACTTCGAGGCGATGCTGCGCCTGTTCGTTGTCCCGCTGGGAACCAAAGACGACATCATGGGGACGCTTAAACAAGTCCGCGCCGATACCCACGAGATGCTCGAATTCGCCGGCAAGGTCAAACAGGAGTTCATCGACGGCATCAACGTCACCCAAGACCAGGTCTATGTCAGAGCCCTTGTCGTCGACTTCTTCATCAGCCTCCTGAACACCGTCGAGGCATGGGCCGAACGCACCCTCGCAGAAATCGAGACCTGGGACGATCTCCTGCCCTCGGAGGAGAAGAACACCAGAGGCCTGGAAAAGATCCGTCAACTGCCAGTCGCCACCCCCGCCGAGTCACTCAAACACATCGCCAAACCCCCTAAGAGCCAGATGCGGGCCCGCTAGCGAGCCCGACGTGGTCGTTCGTCAATCGCGCCTACCTCCCGATCGACGGGGGTTACCTGTCCCGCTGACCGACGTCGCGACGCAGGACCAGGAGTTCCAGTCGGACCCCCCCGACAACCGAACACCGGGCCCCGAGACGTAAATCCGCAGGTCAAAGCGGGATCGGCGG
>JBOGEW010000309.1:0-20259 GCA_050742075.1 Acidimicrobiia bacterium | reverse complement strand
CCGTTGTCGTCGTTGAACCGAGCACCGACTGGGCCGGCGTTCAACGCGACTACCTGCCCACGAATCTCGCCACCGGGGTTGGCCGTGGTGTGGAAATTGACATAGGCGAAGCCACCGGTCATCACTTCCAGCAGATCGGTCAAAGTCCCCGCCACGAGGGTGCTGTTGCTGACAGTGGCGGCGGTCAGCAAACCATCCTGAGTCGTGGCCGACATCGGGTGATAAACAAAGGTCGCCACCGGCCCGTTCTTGCCGGCATCGCCGATGTGGATGTGGCCGAAGAGAGCATTGACCAAGTCGTGGGTGGTGGTCCATACCGTGAGGTTCGATCCATCGACCCGCATCCCCGTGACTCCACTTGCTCCCGTCGCGACCGCTGGAACTTCGTTACTCCCGCGCAGATCAGCGATGAACGATGACGCGCTGGTCGGAGCGGCCGCCACTGAGGCGTGCGGCGCCCCGAGGTACGGGAAGCCGGAGAGGTAGTCACCGTGGGCCGACAGGCCTTGGGTGGTGATCGCTCCGTTGGCGTCGCGACCGGCGAATAAGTCGAGGGGATCACCGCCAGTGACGATGTTGAGCTCAGTCGAGATCACATCGGCACTGAGGGGGCGACCGTTCAACGGTGGAGGCAGGGCACTGGTCTTGTCGTAGGGAAGGACATCGGGCAGCAGCAGGTCGGCCAAAGCGCCGGCTTCGGCCGCGCTGTAGGAACCCTCGCTGTCGATGCTGGAGAGCGCCTGCAGGGCCGCGACCGCAAACGGCTTGTATTGGGCGTCATCCTTGGGATGGGTGGTGTTGTAGACGTTCTTGTTGTTGGCCGGGGCCATCACCAGAGGACCGGAGTCGTTGACCACAGTGTTGATGGCGGGACGGCCCATGCGGTCGACCTGAGTGCCGGCGATCGAAGTCTCGGCCCAGACCTTGATCGGACCGGGGTTGACCGTATCCGGGACTTCCAGCACCAGGGCCAGCGTGTCCAACGGAGCAAAGAAGTCGCTCTTGTTGGCATCGTTGAATTGGCGACCTGTGGTCAGATTGCCCATGGCGACGACATTACGGAAGGCGTCGAGGTCGAAGAAGAAAGGATCCGAGCGCAGGCCGGCGAAAAAGGTTCCGCCTCCTGCCACCGGCACCGTCTTGCCAACGCGGCCGTAAGCCACCAGGGCTCCGTTCTGGGCCCCGTCCGCGGACTGGGCGCCGGTGGACCGTTGGACCAGAAAGTACTGGGCGCCGTTCGGCTTCACCGAGGAGAAGGTGACCTCGTAGGAGATGTCCTCATTGGCATCGCCCGCATTGTCGATTTTGACCTCGTAGAGCACGTCGGCCCCGAAGCTCGAGGTCGCATTCGCCACAGGGTGAACAGTTACCGCCAGGACCGTGTTCGTGGCGGTAGCCCCTTGGAAGGCGTAGACATCGTTGATGTCCGCCTGCGTGCGCCCGCTCGGTGACATCAGCCCCGGCGCATCAAGGTGGTCTGCCCCTTGCCCGGTGAGCATCGGCGTCAGCGATACCACCAAAGCCATCACCGCCCCGAGTACCAATACCCATACGCCGGTACGGGCACGTACGTGTTGCATTCGAATTCCTCCTTCTCGACCGCCCGCGGTGGCGCGGTCTTCTCTAGCCACCCGTTCGGAGCCATCTCCGCCCCGGTTTGGTCCGAACCCTCCAGGCCCCCAAAATCAGCGTAGAAACCGATGGCCCAAGACGTAACTCCGAAACGGAATTCCTCCCTACTGCCAAGGCTTTTTCTGGCTGTCATCGCTCTCGTAGCCTTGGCGTGGGCAGGGCGCGCCATCTGGACGGCCTTACAGCCGCCTCCGCTACTGGCAACGGATGTCGAGGCCGCGATCGATCCATCATTTCTGGCCGAAGAGGATCTGGAGCGCCTGCTGGACACGTATGAGGCGCGCATCACTCAGACCTCGACGCCCTCCGACTATCTCAACTTGGGATTTCTGTACCTCGAGCAGGCCCGGCTCAACTCTGATCCGGCGGCTTACGCGGCCGCTGCGACCTCGTTTGCGATCGCAGCCGACCTCTCCCCCCAAGACCCGACTGCCATCCTCGGCCAGGCGCGCGCGGCGTTGGCCACCCACGATTTCGCCCGCGCCGAGGAGTTAGCCGCAGGAGTCTTGGAGCAGATCCCGACCCGGCTCGACGCCCTCGCCATCGTGGCCGATGCCCGCATGGCGGTTGGTGACCTACAGGGAGCCCGGGATGCGATTGAGCTCTTGGCATCCGGCCTTGACGATTCGCCGGCCGTCTTCGTCCGGCAAGCGGAATTCGCCTACCTGACCGGAGATCTGACGGGGGCTCTGAATCTCGCCGTCGACGCGGTGCCCACAGACGAGAACAATCCACGCCGTCTCGCCTGGTACGAGGCATACGCGGGTACAACTGCCTGGCGAACCGGACGGCTCCCAGACGCCGAGAAGTGGGCAAGCACGGCACTCGACCATGATCCCGGCTCTCTCCCAGCCCTAGGCCTAGCCGCTCGACTTGCTGTGGCAAACGGACAACTGCTCCAAGCCGTCGAGTTATACGAGCAAGCTATCGCTGGTGTTCCCGACCCCGAGCTGGTCGGTGAGCTTGGCGATGTTTACAACCACCTCAAACGATCTATGGAGGCCAAGTTGCAATGGGAACTGGTCAAGCTGATCGACACACTTGCCGAGGCTGAAGGCCTATACGACCGATCGATCGCTCGTTTTTATGCCGACCACAACCTCGAAACCGGCCGAGCGATGGCGCTCGCCCAAGCCGAGATCGAGGATCGGCGAGATCCCTTGGCCTACGACACACTCGCCTGGACCCTCTACCGCGCCGGTCGATTCGAGGATGCGTTAGCGGCTGTCGAATCCGCCCAAGCAAGCGGCTTCACCAGCGCTGAGGTCAGCTTTCATCACGGCCTGATCTTGATCGGTCTCGGCCGCGAAGTCGACGGAAAGGTGCTGCTCGAGGAAGCGCTGGCCTTCAACCCTGCTTTCGACCTCCTCGGTGCCGAGACCGCTCGTCGAATCCTTGGCGATTACTAGCCAGCGAACGTATCGATCATCCGCCGGACATCGGGCCCGAGCGGGTAGAGGATTGGGCTGGTGCAGCCGCTGGCGATGTACTCGTCCACTTTCTCCGTGCATTCCTCAGGGGTTCCGGCAGCACAGATCATCTGCACGATTCCGTCTGGAACCAGTTTCGATGCCTCGGTCACCTCTTCGTGCGTCGCCGGCCAGGTCATCACCCGACCAATTTCGGAGAGGAGGGTTTGCGGGACCCCGGACGCCTTCATGATGTGGGGTTGCTGTCCCAGGTACTGCGTTACCAGCATACGAGCAGCATCGAGAGCTTCCTGACGATCGGCAGCCATCGAGCAAACGATGAGTTGGGGGCGGTCGATCTCCTCAAGCGACCGGTTTGCCCGGCGAGCCCCTTTCTCGAGCGCGTCGAGCGCTCGCTGGTTGTAGTCGGGTGATACCAGGTAGTTGAGCACCACTCCATCGGCAATCTCCCCTGCCAGTTCCATCATCTGCATGCCGGTGGCGCCAATGTAAATAGGAACGTCCTTCGGGCCTCGCTCCTGGTAGACGTAATCGAGCTCTACCCCGTCGAGATGGACAAATTCGCCATGAAGTGTCACCTGCTTCCCGGCCAGGAGACCTCGGACCGCGTCGACGATTTCTCGCATGGCCAGCAGTGGACGCCGGCGTTCGATTCCGACCTTGGACGCCAGTGGATCCCACCATGCCCCCAGTCCAAGGATGATCCGGCCGGGGGCGAGGTCGTCAAGGGTCGCAAAGGTCGAGGCCAGACGGGCGGGATTGCGCGACCAGATGTCGACCACTCCGGCACCGACCTTGATCCGCTCGGTCGTAGCGGCGAAGGCAGCCATGGGGATGGTGGCGTCGCGGACCAGACGGGAGTCGGCCTGCCAGACGGCCTCAAAACCCTTCGCCTCCGCGTAGCGAGCGATCTCAATGCCTTCCGCAATCGAGTGGGCATCTTGGAGGTAGAGGGCGAGACGGCTGCTCATAGGAGAGCGTGCAATCTCTTGGCCTGTTCGGCTGCCTTGGACCGGACCTCGTCCGAGTCGACGCGGGTCGGAACGTGGTCCCGCCAGACGACGTTGCCTTCGACTTCGATCTCGAGCGGCCTGACCGAGGTCGTGAAAGCGAGGTGATCGGGTTGCATCGGCTCATAGCTCCAGGTGACACGATCGAGTCTCGCCTCGGGCACCAGATCCCAACCTTGGGTGAGCCAACCCCAGGGGGTAGCAGGTGTAGCGGCGTGGTTGGTCGAGCGGTGGAGGTAAAAGGCGAGCCGGAAAGCATCCAGCATGTCGACTCCGATTCCATCGGTCCCCAAAGCGACGGCGTTCTCAAAGCGAGCCGGATCGGCGTATCCCACCCCGTTGTTCAGGTTCGAGGCCGGGTTGTGGACGATCGTTCCCTGCAGATGGTGGCTGGAGGCCAGATGGACGCAATGAGCGAGCAGCCAGTTCGGGCGAGTGAGGTGGCCAAGCCGCGCCGGCGCCTCGATGTCTTCGGGTCCCTCGCACACGTGGACGTGGACGCCCACCCCGTGGTCTTCGGCGAGACCGGCTGCAGCCTCGAGAGTCTCGTTAGAGCAGGTAAAGGCGGCGTGAATTCCCACCATTCCGCGCGAGCCCTCGGAAAGGAATCGGCGGTTTTCTTCCAGGCCCAGACGAGCGCCGGCCGACCCGTGGCGATCGCTCACTCCATAGGAGGCGATCAACCTCACCCCCACCTCGGCGCAAGCATTTGCCAGCACTGTCAACGACCCCTCAATTGCCCCTGGGGTCTCGCTGTGATCGATGATCGTCGTCGTCCCAGTCTCTAGGGCCTCCAGGGAGGCCAGCTTGGCCGACCACTCGAGCATCTCGAGATCGAGTGCCCGATCGAGCCGCCACCAGACCTGCTCCAGGATCCCACGAAACGTGGTTGGAGCCGGACCGTGACTGGGCATTCCGCGAGCAAGCGCCGAGTAGAGGTGGTGATGGGCATTGACCAAACCAGGAGTGCTGGCCAGTCCAGGGGTGATGGCGGCCATCTTGACAAGAAGATACCCAATCGATATAGTGAACCAAGTGGTTCAGTATCAGCCAGCGCTCGATCGCACCTTCGGGGCCTTGTCCGATCCCAGCCGCCGCGCCATCGTGGAAAGACTGGGAGAGGGCAATGCTCCGATCAGCGAACTGGCGGAGCTGCTAGGCATCACGCTTACCGGGACAAAGAAGCACGTGCAGGTCCTGGAAGCGGCCGGACTGATTACCACGGAGAAAGTTGGGCGCACTCGTTTTTGCCGGCTTGGCCCCCGGCGCCTTGAGGACGAGCTCGGCTGGATCGAGACATATCGCAGGCAACTCGATGAGAGGCTCGACCGTTTTGGCGAGCTTCTTGTGCAACGGAAAGGAACACTGGCATGAGTAGCGAACTAACGACTTCGGGGACGACCCTCGTCACCACCCCGGCCCCCACCGAGATAGTCACCGAGCGGATCTTCGACGCCCCGCGGCAGCTGGTCTTCGAGACCTATCTCGACCCCCGCTACATCCCCGAATTCTGGGGTCCGCGCAACACCACCACGGTGGTCGACAAGATGGACGTCCGTCCAGGCGGGCAGTGGAGGTTTATCCACGATCCGGGCACCGATCAGGAAACGGCATTCCGTGGCGAGTATCTCGAGGTCAAACCTCCGGAAAGCATCACTCAGACATTCGAGTGGGAGGGATTGCCCGGACATGTCATCACCGAGACCACCAAGTTCGAAGATCTGGGGGATGGGCGGACCAAGCTTCGCACGCTCTCGGTATTCGACTCCGTCGACGACCGGGACGGAATGATCGCCTCCGGAATGGAGAGCGGGCAGCGCGACCTCCACGATCGCTTCGCCGAGCTTTTGGCCCGGCTCAGCGGTTAGGACGATTGAAAAGAGCCGCCGGCGGTCGTACCGCCGGCGGCTTTTTCTTAACGGCTCACCCTCGGGTCACCCGCCGCGATCTAATTCCGTACGAATCTTTTCTCGATCCTCTTCGGCTCTCTCCTTGACTCGCTCGCCCGCCCCGGCGAGTTCCCGTCGCGCCCGGGGCATTTCCTCGTCGAGTCGAATGAGGGCACGACCCCAGCGATCACGCATCGGCTGGATTCCGCCACCTCCAACGGCCACGATCAAGACCCCGACCACGATTGCCAAAATCGCGTAGAAGACCGCGTTGAGAATCGCCGGGGCGATCTGGAGCTGGGAAAGAGCGGCGAAGATGCCGACGGTGAGAATCGCCACTCCGGCGACGTTCGCCAGGATCCGCCCGTAGCTCAGGTTGCCCAGCGCGGCATCAATCATCTCGCGAACGGCAGCGGCGATCGCCGAGGCCACGACAATGATGAGGATGGCGGCGATGACCCGGGGGATATAGGCAATTACCGCCTCCAGCATTTCGCTAATCGGATTGGGCCCAAAGACTCCAAAAGCCAACTGGAGGACGAACAGAAACAGGAGGTAGAAGACCAGTTTCCCGAGGATCCCGCTGGCGTCGTACTTAGTCCGCTCGAGTGCTCGCTTGACGCCCCCTCGCTCGACGGCCCGGTCGAATCCCACCCGTTCCAAGACCTTGTCGATTGCGGTTCCAATCGCTTTGGCGACGAAGTAACCGACGATCAAGATCACCAAGAAGCCGAGCAGCTTGGGCAGGAATGCCGCCACGTTGGCCCAGGCATTCTCTATCCCCTGTCGAAAACCATCCATTTTTCCTCCGGGCGCGATTGAGGTAGCGATTACCCGCGGGCTCCTCCGCCGAAACGAGAGAAAGCCGGTGGGCAAATCCCCACCGGCTTCTCTGTGCCCATCTCCAGTTCCAGATCCTTTCGGATCTATCCCGCTGTTTGTCTCATGTTCCGCAATGAGACGTGGGTGCCTTACCCGACGAGGTTGGTCTCAAACCGACAAAGGTTGATGCTTTCGAATTGGCAGCCGGGAGCGCCACGTCCCGTCGAGCTGGTGATACGCCGCCGCCACCGCTCCGGCCGTGGGCACCAGTCCGATTTCGCCGACTCCCTTGATCCCGTACGGGGCATTGGGCTGGGGCGATTCGATGAGGATGACGTCAACCGGCGGCATGTCCTTGGGACGGATGATGTCGAGCGAGCGCAACGTCATGTTGAGAGGTCTTCCCTCGTTGTCGCAGGGGAAGTCCTCCGACAGGGCGTAGCCAAGGCCCATGTGGACGGAGCCCTCGATCTGGCCCTCGCAGAGCATCGGATTCATCACCCGACCGACGTCGTGGGCTGCCACCACCCGCTCGATTTCGCCCGTTGCGCGATCGGCAATGACCAGTTGGGCGGCGTAAGAGAAAGTCGAGTGAATCACCGGGTGCTCGAGCCCTTCCGAAATGCTATTGGTCCAGTCCACCCGGTACTCACCGGGATAGTCGACCCCGATCTCGCATCCTCCGGCGAGCGCCGACTGGCACGCATCGAGTACGGCTCCCGCCCCCATCAAAGTTCCCCGGGAACCCGTGGTTTGACCCGTCCCGAGCTCACGCGTGGTGTCGACGATCACCTTGATCCGAGCCGGATCCACCCCCAGCTCTTCGGCCGCCACTTGCAGAGCGACGGTGTGGATGCCCTGACCCATCTCAGTCCAGCAGTGCCGGACCTCAACGGTGCCATCGGCCTCGAATCGCACCACGGCCTTCGCCCATTCCTTGAAGCCGTTGCCGAGCCCTGAGTTCTTCAGTCCCAGGCCCAGTCCCACGGCCTTCCCATCGGCCCGGGCCTGGTCGTAGTGGGGCTTGACCGCATCGAGACACGCCTGCGCCCCCAAGCATCCGTCGTCCATGACCTGGCCGGGACCCCAAAGAGCCCCCGGAGTGATGACATTTCGTTGCCGCATCTCCCATCCGTCAATGCCGGCCTGCTCGGCCAGACGATCCATTACCCCCTCCATGGCGAATTGCGCCTGGTTGGCCCCGAAGCCGCGAAAAGCGCCGCAAACCGAGTTGTTGGTGCGCACCGCGATCGACTCGACGTCGACCGCGGGGACGTGATAGGGCCCGGTGGCATGGCCGGCCGCCCGTTCGAGGACTTTCATCCCGACCGAGGCGTAGGGACCGGAGTCGCCAATCATCCGCGCCTTGTAGGCGGCGAGCTTCCCTTTTTCGTCACATCCGGCCCAGACCTCGATCCGAATCGGGTGGCGCTTGGCGTGGAGATGGAAGGACTGCTCCCTGGTCAGAGTGCACTCGACCGGGCGGTCGAGGAGGAAGGCGGCAAGAGCGGTCTGGGCCTGGTTGGAGAGGTCCTCCTTGCCGCCGAACGCGCCGCCGTTCGAAACCAGCTCGACCGTGACACGATCGGTCGAAATGCCGAGAACGGAGGCGATCTGGTCGCGGTCGTCCCAGACCCCTTGGCCACCCGAATAGACATAAAGCTCGCCTTCTCCGTAGGGAATGGCGAGAGTCGACTCGGGCTCGAGGAACGCCTGCTCGACGCGCTGGGTCTGAAAGACCTCGTGGACGGTGAAGGCGGCGTCAGCCAACGCTCCTTCGACATCTCCCCGGCGATAAGCGGACGTCGACAGGCGGTTTCCTTCGAGCCCCCAAACCGCGTCCTCCTCCGATTCGAGGGCGGCTACGGGATCGGTGAGGGCAGTCAGTACGCGGTATTCGACCTCGATCAAGTCAGCCGCCCGGCGGGCAGTGCCCAGTTCCTCTGCCACGACCATGGCCAAGACGTCGCCCGTATAAGACGTCCGTCCCCCTTCGGGAATGAACACCGGCCAATCCTTGTGAATCAGCCCGACCTTGAGCTCGCCGGGAACGTCGGCCGCGGTAATCACTCTCACAACTCCGGGCAGGGATTCAGCGGGCCCAACGTCGATGCGCACGATCTCAGCTCGCGCGTGATCGGTCAATCGGAAGGCGCCGTGGAGAAGTCCCTCGATGGTGAGATCGTCGATGTAACTCCGCTCCCCCAATGCGAGGGATACGGCTTCGTATTTCACCCCGTTTTTGCCGATCCCGGGCGGGAGGACCGGCTCCGGGATCGATTCGCCCGAGGCCAGGAGTTCCACCGCCTCGATGATCTTCGTGTAACCGGTGCAGCGGCAGAGGTGGGCGCCGAGCCGGCCCTGAATCGTCGTCCGGTCGAGGTCTTTGCCCTTCTGATCGAGCAGGGCTTTGGTGCGGACCACGATCCCGGGGGTGCAGAAACCACATTGCAAAGCGCCAGTGGCGGCAAAGGCACGGGCAAGGCGGTCACGCTCGGCCGGATCGAAGCCCTCCAGCGTCAGAACGGTCTTTCCCGAGACCTTCGCCATCGACATCTGGCAGGCGATCGTGGCCTTGCCATCAACCAGCACGGTGCAGCACCCGCACTGACCTGAAGGAGCGCACCCGTCCTTGGGGGAGGTGATGCCGAGTTCTTCGCGCAATGCCGCGAGGAGATGCGGATGGTCATCCGCGGCCTCTGCAGGGACCCCGTTGAGGGTGAAACCGATCACGACGGTGGCTTCGGACCGCGCTGCTCGCTGATTCTCCGGTAGGCCTCCGGTATCCGATAGCGGTCAAAGTCGAAGAGGGTCTTTTTGTAGAAGTCCGTGTAGTCGAGGTCGATCTTGGCCACCGCCAGCTCGTCTCCGGTCGTGAGGCACTGGGCGATGATCTGACCCGACGGCCCGATGACGACAGTTTGAGCTAGGGAGTCCACCCCCTCCTCGATCCCGCCCTTGGCTACTCCGACGACAAAGGCCCCGTTCTGGTAGGCGCCCGCCTGCATCACCAAATGGTTGTGAAAAGCCTGGAGCGCGTTCTGCTGCGGATCAGGGGCGTAATAGAGAGGTGTGTTGTAACCGATCAAGATCAGCTCGGCGCCCTGCAATCCCATGACCCGATAGGTCTCCGGCCAGCGCCGGTCGTTGCAGATCGCCATGCCCACCAATCCTCCAAAACATCGCCACACCGGAAAGTCGGTGCCTGGCTCGAAGAAGTGGCGCTCCGCATGTTGAAAGGGTCGCCAGGGCTCGTTCGCCTCGTGACCAGGAATGTGCACCTTGCGGTAGTGGCCAACGATCGCGCCATCGCGCTCCACCAGGATCTGGGTGTTGTGACGATGGGTGGCGCCGTTGTCGTCGCTCTGGAGCTCGGCGTATCCGAGCGAGAAACCAAGCCCGAGCCGGCGAGCTTCGTCGAAGAGTGGCTTCGTCGCCGGCCCTGGCATCTCGGACTCGAACCACGCTTCGATCTCCCGCTCGTCCTCGATGTACCAGCGGGGAAAGAAAGTGGTCAACGCCAGCTCGGGAAAGACAACCAACTCCGCCCCCCGCGAGGAAGCCTCGCTGAGCAGCGCCAGGAGACGATCGACTACCTCAGAGCGGGTTTCGTCGCGGGCGACGGGTCCCATCTGAGCGGCGGCGATAGTGAGGGGCCGGGTCATCGCCTAATTCTGTCACCTTCGCACCAGGAAAACACCGGAACGAGGCTTGGGAGAAAAGAACGTGGCTTTGGGGGGCATGAACTCCCCCCGGTCGGAGTGCTCCATCACTGCTTCAATCGAGCAAGGAGCCAGCAGGAAGCCGACTCCCCCCTCCTCCTTGACCCGCTTTCGCAGCGCCTCCGGCCCGGGAAATCCTGGTACGAACACGAGCCGGGAGTCGGTGCGCTCGTCCTCGATTCCGAGGTCGGTGAGGGCGGTACGCGCCAGGGCGGCCACGTCGGCTTCCTCCGGGCGAGTTCCCAGTTCGAGCATCCACTCCCCCTCCGGGGTGACAACGACTGCTTGACCGGGTCGAGGGGCGAGTTCCTCCGGTCTTGCCGTCTGGCTCGTCATCGCGACCTTTACCCAGCGATGGAATGGGAAGACCGCAAGCTGGTCGTGGGGAAACGCGACGGCCAGGAAACGGCTTCCCGGGGTCCCTTGCTCAAGACCTCGCTTGACCGTTGCTGCCACCCGGTGATGGCCATCGATGATGTACGCCCGCGGGATCGAACTCATCGCATCGGCCAGATCGGAATCGGAGTCGACCGCCCACACCCGCTGGCGATCACCGTCGTCGAGGGTCACGTCGAGGTTGGGAGTACGGGTTCGCAGTCGAGCGACGGCCTCGTCGACTGCTTCGGTCCGCCGATATGCCAACCCCACTGGCGAGGACCCAAATCCAACGGTCTCGAAGTAATCGGCGAGGTCATCGACCCGGTCGGGTCTGGTGGCCTCGTGGGGGCTGATCGGGTCAGGAAAGCGATCTCTCGCCACATCACCGACGACTCCGACCAATTGGTGGCCGCCGCTCTCGATCTCGAGGAGATAGAAGGAGGGATCACGGAACTCCCATGTCCCTCGTTCAAGCTCGGTGCTCAAATATGACTTGGCCTGCGTCCGCCGTGCCTGGTAGTCGAGGTCGCGGTCGTCACCTTCCGAGGGGGTGCCATTGAGAAAGCTCCGGGGATGGCGCCGGCCGTGAGCTCGCCGCTCATGGGGACTCATGAGGTCATAGGCGGGGCTGATGATCTCCCCGGCATGCTCTGGTCGAACCAGGCCGGCAGCCACCGGCTGGAGCCAGCCGGTCACAGCGCGAGGATGTCGCGCACGCTGGCGAAAATCACATCGGGATTGCCTTTTAGTGATTCGAGAACCGGGCCCGGCAAGGGGCCCTGCACCTGGATGCTGGCCACCGAGGCCCCAGCACCCGAAAAGACTTCGTTTTTCATCTCTTGGACATTGAGTCCCGCCTCCCTCAGCGCTCCGAGGACTGCCGAAAGCACCCCCACCCGGTCAAAGTGGCGCACCACCAATAGCGAACCGAGCGGGGCCGGTGGGGTGAGGTTCACCACATTCCGGGCGACTCCTCCCGCGTAATCCTTGATCATTTCGACGACCTCGGCGGCGATGGCTTCCTGCGCCTGACTCGTCGAGGCCCCGATGTGATGAGTGGTGTAGACCCGCGGATGGCTCACCAGGGGGGAGTCGAAGGTGCCAGTGCCAGAGCCAGGCTCCGCCGCGAACACGTCCAGACCAACACGCAGGTTTTTCTCGTCCATGGTTGCGAGGAGCGCCGCTTCGTCGATCACATCCCCACGGCTGGTGTTGATGAGCATCGCCTCCGGTCGCATTTGGGCGAGAAAAGAGGCGTCGACCAGACCCTTCGTCTCCGCCGACCCGGGGACGTGCAACGTGACGATGTCGGACTGCTCGAGCAGGGTGGCAAGGTCGGGGACAGCGAGGATTCCTAGCTCCCTCATCCGCTCCAGGGTTGGTTGGGGGCGGTTCTTGTCCACCACCAAGACATTGATCCCGAAGGCCACCGACCGTTCAGCCACCGCCAAACCGACCTGTCCCAGGCCAATGATTCCGAGCGTCTTCCCCAAGAGACCCGCAGACCGCGAGAATTCATTCTTGTTCCAAGTCCCCCCACGGGCCGCGGCGACGTTTTCCGGGATCCGCCGATCGATGGCGAGAATCAAGCCCAGCGTGAGCTCGGCTACCGCCACCGCATTCTTGCCTGGAACATTGGCGACGAACACCGCCCGGGCGGCCGCTGCCTGACTGTCGATGGTGTTGTGTCCGGCCCCGGCCCTGATCACGAGACCCAGCGGTCCCCCCTCGGCGAACACTTCGGCGGGGACCCTGGTCGAGCGCACGACGAGCACATCGGCATCCGTGACGGCCGATGCCAGGGCTCCCGAATCGAGCTGGGGCTGATAGTCGACTGCGAATCCTGCGCTCTCCAACGCATCGCGCCCCGATTGTTCGAAGGTATCAGCAATGAGGACGCGCATTGGGCGGCAATCGTAAAGTGCGAAAATCGTAAAGTGCCGGAGTGACCGGAGAAAGCTCTCTTTTCGGCTTATATAACGAAATCCAGGACAAAGGCGTCCTGGAGCGGGCCGTCAAACGCTTTGCGGAGCAGCAAATACTGCTTCCGACCTTTGCCGATCTCGCGCAACCGAAAACGGCCGTATCCGCAGAGGTCGGTCCCGATTCGCCCGACCCGCGGAATCTCTTTCGGGTCCACTGGTTCAACGATCGCACCCGTCGCTCGCTCACCAGCGTTCCCGATTACTTCGTCGTACCCGGCGAGCTGACCGGGATCGACGCCACAGTGGTGATGGCTTTGGGTAATCGGTTCCCGATGATTCGCGCCCACAAGGTCCTGGCGGCCTACGCCTGCCTGGCGCCCCGAATAGTCACCGGCGCCTTCGATCCGAGCGTCGATCGAGCGATCTGGCCCTCAACGGGCAACTACGCCCGAGGTGGAGTGGCGATCAGCCGCATCATGGATTCAAGAGGGGTCGCCGTCCTCCCGGAAGGGATGAGCCGGGAACGGTTCGATTGGCTCGACCGCTGGATCGCCGATCCCTCCGACGTCATTCGCACTCCCGGGACCGAGTCGAACGTGAAGGAGATCTACGACACCTGCGCGGAGCTCGCCCGCGACCCTCACAACATCATTCTCAACCAGTTCTCAGAGTTCGGGAATCACCTGGCGCACTTCCAGATCACTGGTGCGGCCATGCAACGACTCTTCGAGGCGACCGGAGAGAAACGACTGGCGGCGTTCGTCGCCGCTTCCGGTTCGGCGGGCACGCTCGGAGCCGGGGACCACTTGAAGGAGGTATTTGGCAGCCGGATCGTCGCGGTCGAGGCGCTGGAATGCCCGACCATGCTCTACAACGGCTACGGCGAACACAACATCCAGGGCATCGGTGACAAGCACATCCCCCTTATCCATAACGCCTCCAACACCGACGACGTTGTTGCGATCACCGACCGCGCCACCGATCACCTGTTACTCCTCTTCAACACCGGGGCCGGGCGCGAGTTCTTGCGCAGTCGTGGCCTCGATCCCTCCGGTCTCCGTGATCTCGGCCTGTCGTCGATCGCCAATCTCCTGGCGGCGATTCGAGTCGCCCAACACCACCGCCTTGGCAGCGGCGACGTGATCGTCTCGGTGGCAACCGATGGTGCCGAGATGTATGGCTCTGAGATCGACCGCATCGGGCAGCGGGACTTTCCGAACGGATACGGAGCCCCCCAGGCGGAAGCTACCTTCGATAGGTTTCTGTCCGAGAGCCAAACCGGCGACTACCTCGAACTCGACGGCGCAGCCAGGCGCCGCATATTCAACCTGGGCTACTACACGTGGGTCGAGCAGCAAGGAGTTCCGTTTGACGATTTCGAAGCACGAAGAGAGCAGAAGTGGTGGCAGTCCCTGCGGCCTTTTCTCGCCCGGTGGGACGAACTGATCACAGAGTTCAACGAGCGGACTGGAGTCAGTCACGAGTAGGGGCGAGAACGCCAATCCCTTCGTCCGCTATCGGTGGATGCTTGATTCCTATCGCAAGGCGATTTCCGCCGGGTGGAGCGATGAACAGTTCGTCGATCTGGTTGAAAGCCTGAACAACGCCGTCGCCAAAATCGACGGCAAGGGATTCTCCATCACCCCCCTAACCCGTCAGCAGCGTCTAGGCGCGGCCCTCGGACTGACCGCCAGCCTTTGGATCAAAGATGACACCGGAAACGTCGGTGGCTCCCACAAGGCTCGGCACCTTTTCGGCACCATGCTTCATCTGCTGGTAGACGAGAAGTCGAGCGGCGATCTGGCGATTGCCTCGTGCGGCAATGCCGCCCTGGCCGCGGCCGTGGTGGCTAAGGCCGCCCGGCGACCGATCCGGGTATTCGTTCCGACCTGGGCTGATCGGATGGTTGTGGCCGCGCTGAAAGATCTCGATGCGAAAGTCGTCGTCAGCAAGCGCACCAATTCCACGGTCGGCGATCCCACGGTCGAGCAAATGCAGATCGCGGTCGGAAAGGGAGCCACCCCATTCTCGGTCCAGGGCCCGATCACCGAGACGGCCCTGGACGGCGGCCGCACCATCGGCTGGGAACTTGCCGAACAGCTGGCGCTCGCTCGAGTCGAAGGGAAGGTTCATCTTTTCGTGCAAGTAGGGGGTGGGGCCCTGGCGGCATCTGCCTGGCAAGGGCTCAACGATGGAATCCGTGAGCAATGGCTCTCCGCCGATCCGGTGCTCAACACTGTTCAGACCGAAGCCGCGGCACCGTTGAACCGGGCCTGGCGGCTATTGCGGGCGGCGTCCGAGGATCGGGTTGAGCAGGCCGAGCACGCTCGCTCCCACCCGAATGAGTACATGTGGGCCTGGGAGGAGGTCGGTAGCTCCAAAGCCACCGGCATACTCGACGATGTCACCTACGACTGGTTACCGGTGGTGGAGGCGATGCTGGCCTCGGGAGGCCACCCGCACGTGATACCGGAGAGTCTGGTCGATTCGGGGCACCGACTGGCAAGGGAACAGACGGACATCGCCGCCGACCACACCGGCACCGCCGGCCTCGCCGCGCTCTTGGATCCGACGATCGCCGAGACATTTTCCGGTAGCGACCACGTCGTGGTTTTCTTCACCGGTCGCGAACGAAACGATCAGCAATGAGACGAATCCTCATCGCCTTGTGCCTTTTCATCCCCGCCTGTGCGACAGAGGCCGGCGAGACAACGACGGCAGCACCGACGCCCACCTCGGCGGTGCAGACCACCAGCGCACCTGATTCCCAGGGTGTCGCCCGAGCGTTTGTCGAAGCCTGGATGGCCGATGATCGGGCGACGATGGAATCGCTCTCGGACCCGGTGGTCCTCGAGCAAGCCGACGCCATTGCCAACCTGCGGGGAGAGGATTGGACCTTCGATCACTGTGAGGGAGCCGCCGGCACAGTTTTCTGCATCTGGGCGGCCGGACTCGACGAACTTGTGGTGGGAGTCCGAAACGTCGAAGAGCCGCACTTGGTCACTAGCTTCGCGCTGGCAGACGTATAGGAGTGAAGATGACTGTCGTTCGAGCTGCCCTGGTGCAGTCGGAATGGACCGGGGACAAAGACTCGATGATCGAGAAAAACCTCGACTACGCCCGCAAGGCCGCGACCGAGGGCGCTCAGATCCTTTGCTTTCAGGAGATATTCACGACTCCCTATTTCTGCAACGTCCAGGACGCGAAGTTCTACGACACGGCGGAGGAGGTACCCGGCGGACCGACCATCGGGAGGGTCATCGATCTCGCTCGCGAAACCGGAATGGTGGTAATCGCGCCGATCTATGAGAGGGTTGACGAAGGCACGTTCTACAACACCGCCGCCGTCATCGATGCCGATGGGTCGTTCCTCGGGATGTATCGCAAGACCCACATCCCCCAGGTGGAGGGGTTTTGGGAGAAGTTCTATTTTCGGCCGGGTGACCTCGGGTACCCGGTGTTCGACACCGCCGTCGGACGCATCGGTGTTTACATCTGTTACGACCGCCACTTTCCCGAGGGTTGGCGGGTGCTCGGCTTGAAGGGGGCCAAGATGGTCTTCAATCCCTCCGCCACCACCCGCGGCCACTCGAAGTACCTGTGGGAGCTCGAGCAACCGGCGGCTGCCGTCGCCAACGAGTACTTCGTCGGAGCAATCAACCGAGTCGGTCGGGAGAGCCTTTCCGACACGGACTATTACGGCTCCTCGTATTTCTGCACGCCGCGGGGTCAGATCATCGACGGAACCGCTTCTGACACAGAAGATGAGGTCGTAATCCGGGACCTCGATATGTCCCTGATCGAGGAGGTCCGACGGCACTGGGCCTTCTATCGGGATCGACGCCCCGACGTCTACGGCGAGATCTCCGGGTCGTGAGCTTTCCGTCGATCGAACTCGAGCTCCCGCCCTGGATCGGGGAGATCTGTGAACCGGGCTCGTTGTTTCCCACGATCGAGGACCGAATGGACCTGGCGTTCACCCTGGCGCGTAACAATTTCGAGAGGGAGACGGGCGGTCCGTTCGCGGCGGCGATCTTCGATAGTGAGGGACGCCTGCTGGCGCCGGGAGTCAATCTGGTCGTCCCCACCAACATTGCCGCCGCCCATGCGGAGATCCTCGCCATCGCCATCGCCGGACGGGTCGTAGGAAGTTTTGACCTCGGACCTACCGAACTGGTTGCCTCCACCGACCCCTGTGCCATGTGCCTCGGTGCCGTTCCCTGGTCAGGAGTGCATCGCCTGGTCTGCGGTGCCCGGACCGAGGATGCGGCAGCTATCGGATTCGAAGAAGGTGACCGCATGATCGACTGGGTGGAGCGACTAGAGCGTCGCGGGGTGGAAGTGATCCGCGAGGTGAAGCGGGCCGAGGGAGCAGCAGTGCTCTCCGACTACGCCGCTCGCGGCGGTGTCATTTACAACGGCCGGGCCGCTGGGTGAGGCTGCACGAGGTTCAGCAGCATCGTCTGAGGTTCGAGAGCTACCTGCAACCGAACTCGGTTACCGAGGCTCTGACGATGCTGGCGGCCAATAAGGGAACCGCCCGCCTTGTCGCCGGTGGTACCGACCTCCTACTGGAGATGGCCCGGGGACAACGTCCCGAGGTCCGCACTCTTATCGATGTCAGCCGACTGGATGAGCTCCACCAAATCGAGGTGACTGGAGACCAGATTCTCATCGGGTCGGGCGTGACTCATAACGAGATCGTGCTCTCCCCACTGGTCGTTGACCGGGCTTTGCCCCTCGCCCAAGCCTGTTGGGAAATCGGCTCGCCGCAACTTCGAAACCGGGCAACCGTAGTTGGCAACCTCGTGACTGCTTCACCAGCCAACGACACCATCACGCCGCTGCGAGCTTTGGGGGCGACGCTTGAGATCGCGTCTACTGGCGGTGAGCGGGTTGTCGAGCTCGCGGATTTCCACCGTGGTGTTCGCAAGATCGACCTGGGCGACGACGAGATGGTCACCCGCCTCCGGGTACGAGCGATGAAGGCCTCCGAACGTGGGATCTTTGTGAAACTCGGACTGCGCAAGGCGCAGGCGATCTCCGTCATTCACCTCGCTTTGATTCTGGACTTCGAGGGTGAGGAAGTCGTCTCGGCGGCGATAGCACTAGGAAGTGTTGCGCCCACGATCATCCGTGCCACCGCAGCCGAGGCGTTTTTGCAGGGCAGCTCTCTTGACACAAACGCGATCGCCGAAGCAGCTCGTCTGGTGGCCGAACTCCCCACTCCGATCGACGACGTAAGGGCCTCGGCCGCGTACCGGACAGCAGAACTCAGGAGGATGACAGTTCGTGCCCTGGAGAATCTGGCCCGCGGCGAAGAGGCTTCGTTCCTACCGCGGGACCCGGTGACCCTCGGCCGCCGCCGGGTTGGGCAAGGGCCAACGTTGGTCAACGGTCGGTCCGTTACCACAACACCGGATTCCGAGGCAACCCTGCTCGACTGGCTGCGGGCCCAAGGACTCACCGGCAGCAAGGAAGGTTGTGCCGAGGGTGAGTGCGGAGCTTGCACCGTTTTTCTCGATGGGGTGGCTGTCATGTCATGCCTGGTACCGGCCGGTCGCGCCGAAGGCTCCGAGATCACGACCATCGAAGGATTGGCAACGGAGGATGGGCTCCATGCGTTGCAACAAGCCTTCCTCGATCAGGGCTCGGTGCAATGTGGGTTCTGCATTCCCGGATTCCTGATGTCAGGCGCGAAGCTGCTGGAGGAGAAGCCTGCGCCGGAGCTGGCGGAGATTCGCATTGCTCTCTCCGGAAACCTCTGCCGGTGCACGGGTTATTACAAGATCATCGCCGCGGTGGAGCAGGCGGCGGGCGGATGATCGGGCGGCTCGACGGACCGGACAAGGTCACCGGCGCAGCACTCTTTCCTGCCGACCTCGTTCGATCCGATTTTCTCCATGCTCACATCGTCTTCACCGACCAACCCCACGCCCGCCTTGTGCGGCTCGACGTCGGTGGAGCCAAGGCGGTACCGGGAGTGGTCGATGTCGTCACGGCAAGTGATATCCCGGTCAACGAGTACGGACTGGTCTTCCGGGATCAGCCGGTCTTGATCGGTTTGGGCAATGACCTCACTTCCGTGGCCGGGGACATCTCGCGTTGGGAGGCGGACCAACTGTGCGTCGTCCTCGCCGAGAGCGTTGAGGCGGCGCGGGCGGGGGCGGAAGCAATCGAGGTCGAATGGGAGGAGCTTCCGGTGCTCGGCGACATCGACACAGCATTGGAGTCGACGGTCCTGCTCCACCCCGAGAACGGATTGGACACCAACGCCTATCACCACTTGCGGATTCGCAAAGGCGACATCGACGCCGGGTGGTCAGCGGCCGAGATTGTCATTGAGGGCACCTATGAGTTGCCCTATCAGGAGCATGCCTACCTCCAGCCCGAGGCGGCGATCTCTTACATCGACGAGGAAGGCCGGGTGACAGTCGAGATCGCCGGCCAGTGGACGGTCGAGGATCAGGAACAGATCGCTCATGCCCTGGCGATCCCGATCGAATCGGTCCGCGTCAAATACCCCGCTATCGGTGGCGCCTTCGGGGGCCGGGAAGATATGTCGATGCAGATCGTGCTGGCGGCAGCGGCGGCCAAGTTGGCGAAGCGAGAGATCAGTCGGCCGATTCGCTGCCAATGGTCGCGGGAAGAGAGCATCGTCGGTCACCACAAACGACATCGCGGTCGGATCAAGGCACGGCTCGGAGCGACCCGCGAGGGAAAGATCGTCGCGGTGGAGGCTGACTGCTACCTCGATGCCGGCGGGTACAACTACACGTCGAACAAGGTGCTCGGCAACCTCCATCTCTGCGTGGGCGGTCCCTACGAGATTCCCAACGCCCGCATCGACAGTTACGCCGTCTACACCAACGCCGTGCCTGGTGGCGCGTTTCGCGGATTCGGGGCCCCACAGGGGGCGATGGTGGCCGAGACGCAGATGAACAAGCTGGCGGAGGAACTGGGCATGGACCCGGTCAGGCTGCGTCTGCTGAATACCCTGCGCGACGGTTCGATTGGAATCACCCAGGCGGAAATGCCTCTGGGGGTGAGTCTCCCCTCGGTCATCGAAGCGGCGGCGCTCGCCGCCTCAGAACATTTTGAAGGGAAGGAGTTGCGTCCCGTGGCCACCCTCGCCGCCGAGCCCAAGGCGATCCGGCGGGGGCGAGGTTTCGCCTGCGGGTACAAGAACGTCGGGTTCTCCTTTGGTTTCCCGGAGCGCTGCGAAGCGGCGGTGGAGCTTTTTGGTGATGACGAGATCGAAAGAGCGGTCCTCTACCACGGCGCGGCCGACGTGGGGCAGGGCTCCCATACCGCTTTACGCCAGATGGCAGCGATGGCCATCGGTATCGACTACGAACAAGTGGAGACGATCTATTCCGACACCGCCACCTCGGGCGACTCCGGGTCGGCTTCTGCTTCGCGGCTCACGTGGATGTCGGGTAACTCCATCC